>CASFPO010000011.1 GCA_949296805.1 uncultured Bacillota bacterium
ATAATAATTAATAAAAAAATCACGAAAATCGTGATTTTTTTGTATTTTTTAATAAATTTTTTTATTTTTTTGTCAAAAAATAATTTATTTTGAATTTTTTTCTTTTAAATCTTGCAAATAAACTTCGTTTAATTTTTTAATTAAAAAGTCAGCGTCTACTTCGTGTACAAGTGCTGCCTCTTCAACAGTTTCTTCTAGTCCTAGGTGACAAAAAATGCAATGCATACCAAAGCCTAAAAATACCTCGCCAAGTTTTTCGTCAAGTTGCAGTACATCATCAATTATCATATCTTTTGTTATCTTCTTTCTTTTTGCCATAGTTTTATTATAGCACTATCAAAAAAAATGTCAATGTTTTTTAAAGAATAAGCAATAAAAATTTTGACTTATTTTGTTTTATTTAACTTTTTATTCATAATTTTATTTTTGTTGTATATTTTATAGTATGGAAAAAATCAGTTCGTATATTTCAAAAAAAGTAATTTCCTTGGAAGGCGAGTTTTCTGGCTATGTTCTTGATGTCATTTTTGACGAGAAACTCGATAGCGTGCAAGGTTTTTTGGTTGTAGATGAAGAAAGTGAAGAGACTTTTGTTTTAAAGAAAGGGGATATAAAGTCAGCCAGTGAGAGCTGTGTTATGATTGATTCAATTTTGGCTTTAACAAAAGCAATAGAAGAAGACACTTTTAATCCTATCAACAAAAATGTTTACGATACAAATGGAGTGTATCTAGGCAAAGTTATTGATGTCTTAGTTCACGGACAAGCTGTAAAGCGAATCATTACAGATAATTGTGAGTTTTTTAAACGATTTTTGCGTAAAATTGGCAAAAAAAATATAATTTTTGGCAAAAGAATAACTTCAAAGGTAAAAGTAAAAGAATTGTTTATAGCACAAGACACTCAGCAGACAGTTGCCATTCAAAATGTAACAAATAATCAATCTAAACCATACAGAATATTTGCCAATCAAAATTCTATAATGGGCAGAACTATGCAAAGTGATTTATATGGCTATAATAATGAAATAATCGCTAAAAAATTTGATATAATTAATCAAAATATAATAAATAGGGCTAAATTGCATAATAAATTAAATTTTTTGGTATATTATAGCAAATAAAACAGATATTTATCTTAATGTAAAATTTATGTAAAATCTCGCACAATCGTTTGTATTTTTGCAATATTTTGTAGTAAAATATATTAGCGAGGTTAAATATGATTAGAATTGTTCCTAGAAGAACTAAAGTTAAACTTGAATTTGTTAAAGGTTTTACCGCTTTAGATTTACTTCTAGCCTCTATTGCAGTCGTTGTTCTTATTGTGTTAATTGCTTCAAACTTTGATGGGCATATTTGGGTGGCTATGGTTTGGGCAATTTTTGCACTCGCTATGTTTTTTAAAATTGCCGATAGTGATAGATTCTATGTAACAATCACTCATATGGTCAGATTTTCTATGCAAAAGAAGAAGTATGAAAAAAATCCTAAATCAGGCAAAGCTAATATAAAAAATATTATACCTTTTGAATCAATTTATCAAGATAGATGTATCAACTATGGCAGTTACTTTGCAGAGGTGCTTGAAGTTAGCCCTATCTTGTTTGAACTTTTAAATGAATATAGCCAAAACAATGTAATTGATGTTGGCTTTGGTAATGCTCTTAGAAGGCTTGATGACAATCAAGTGTGTGAGATTGTTAAAATCAACAAGGCTATGGTGCTTGATAACTATGCCTATAATGAAAATAAAAAGTATGACAGACTACTTGACCAGCTTTATGAACATCAGATGACTCAAGAAGAGGTTGATGCCAGAGCTCCAATCTTTGAAGAGAGAGTTGCCTTTATTGAAGATCGTAATAGAACAAATAAAATTTATAAAGACTTTTTCTATCTTGTTGTTATGGGTAGAGACCTTGAAGCTCTTGAAAATACAGTCAATGGTATGGCAGCTTCGCTCTCAACAGCACTTACACCAGTATCTACAAGAAGACTTGTGGGAAGTGAGCTTGCAATATTTTTGCGTGCAAATTATAACAGGGAGTTTAATGAAAGAGAGCTTGAATCGGTGCCTTTTTCTGAATACATAAACTGGGCAACACCTAATAAAATAAAATTTTCTCCAGCTAGATATAACATTGATGGAAACTATTACCGAACTTATGCTATAACTGAGTATCCTCTTCAAGTTGGCAATGCGTGGGGAGCATCCTTCTTCCTTTTGGATCGAACTAAAGTTGTTATGAAGTTTAAAAAAGCTCCAAAGTTTGATTCTGAAAAGAAAATTGATAAAGCCATAATGGATATGGAAACTAGACTTTCCAGAACAGGTAAAAGTAGTACTAGGATTGAAATTACCACCCATCTTCAAACACTTAGAAATTTGCTTGCTGAACTTAAAAACAACAACCAACAACTTTATGACGTTAACACCTTTATAACTTGCGAAGACTCTGCAAGAAAGGATGTTAAAGCAGTGCTTAAGCAAGAAGGTTATCGCTATACCGAACTTTTTGCTCGTCAAATTGATGCTTTTATCAGCACTGGTATCTCGATGAGAGATAATATTAAGGAACTTCAAAGAGGTATTCCGACATATACACTCGCTGGCGTATTTCCGTTTATCTCGTCTGAGCTTCAAGATGAAAATGGCTTCTATATTGGAGATAATGAGTACCCGGTGTTTGTAGACTTTTTCAAGCGTGACGCACAAAGGGTTAACTCAAATATGATGATTATTGGAAAGTCAGGCTCTGGTAAATCTTTTGCAACCAAAACCTTGCTTGCAAATTTTGCAGCCGACAACACAAAAATATTCATCTGTGACCCTGAAAAAGAATATTCTAAATTGACTGATAACTTAAAAGGCAAGTTGATTGACGTTGGCTCTTCACTTCAAGGTATCATCAATCCTTTCCACGTAATTCGTGCCCTTGATAAAGATGATGAAGAAGAGGAAGAAGAGGAGGAAGAATTTACTAGCAACAAGCTTTATGAAGAAAAAAATGACGACTCGTTTAACCAACATCTTCAATTTTTGGAGCAGTTTTTTAGAACTATACTTGAAGGTATCTCTTCAGACGCCTTTGAGATAATCAACTCTCTTGTGCTTGACCTTTATAATAGATTTAATATAAATGAAAATACCGACTTGAAAAAATTAAAACCAAAAGATTATCCAACTTTTGATGATCTATATTCTCTTTTGCAAGAGCGTTTAAAGACTGCTAAAGAGGAGTTTACTCTTAACAATCTTCGTGTAGCTGAGGCGTATATCCGAAAATTTGCAAAGGGCGGGCGTAACGCTAACCTTTGGAATGGGCCAACTTCAATTGAAACTAATGAAAATTTTGTATGCTTTAACTTCCAGTCGCTTATTGCAGGTAACAACGATATGCTAACGAACGCTCAAATGCTTTTGGTGTTTAAATATATTGAAAATGAGATTATTAATAATAAGGATTATAATAAAATACATAACACAAATAGAAAGATTATAGTCGTAGTTGATGAAGCTCATACCTTCATTAACCCTAAATATCCAATCGCTCTAAACTTTATGACGGCAATGGCAAAGCGTATTCGTAAGTATGGTGGAATGCAGGTGGTAATTACTCAAAATATCAATGACTTTGTAGGCTCTGAAGAGATTAAACGCCAGTCTACAGCGGTTATCAATGCCTGCCAGTATTCACTTATCTTTTCATTGTCGCCAAATGATGTTAATGACCTTATTGAACTTTACAAAAACTCGGGTGGAATCAATAGAGAGGAGCGAAACCGAATTGTTTCTGCTCAGGTCGGACAAGCCTTTGTTATTACCTCTCCAACTGCAAGAACAATGGTTCAAATTCGACCGCTTGACTATGTTGTTTCTATCTTTAAAGAGAGGAATGAGTAAACTCTTTAAATACTGTAAATTTCTTTGCTTTAAAATCAAAAGAAGGTAGGTTGTATGGCAAAATCTAATAAATTAAGTATTTTAATATTTAGTTTTCTGCTTGTGATTGCAAGCCTGCTTTTTGTTGCTTGTGGCGAGAAAGATTACTCTAATGTCTACATAACTTCTTCTAGCGAAACGGTAGAACTTTTTGTGGGAGAGGAGCAAAATATCACTTTAACTATTAACAATCCTGTTAGTAATATGAGCGGTTCTTTAACGCATAATCCTCCACAAGATGGATACTTTTCGGTAAGCGTTTATAACTCTTCTTCCTATTCTACAACCTATACTATAACTGCCTTGAGCGGTGGAGAGGAGGCGTTTACTGTAAGGACAGATGAAGGCGGTATTAGCTACTCTGTAAATATAATTGTTAGAGAATATAGCACTTCTTTAATGCCAAAAGAAGATGCTTTATATCTATCTTTGTCAACACCGTATATACCAAGCGCAAGCGACTTTACTTTTTCTGATAATGCAACAGAGCGAGAACTTGCTTTCTATTTCTTCGGGATAACTGATCAGCGTATTGATGAAGAAGATTTACTTCAAGGGGAAGAATTTATCAACTCTTTTGAAAGCGTTTCTCTCGCTGAGCAAAATTCAAATCGTTACCTAGTTTTTGAAGATAGCCAAGGGCTATTGTACTCGCTTAGCTCTCCAGAAACCTATGATCAAAGCGTTAGATATCATTTTGTGCAAGTAGAGCAAGAAGACGGGCTTTATAATTTTGATGAGGTAAACGCTTATAATGTAAATGAGGGTAACAAATTTACCTACCTTGCTGTGTATACTCTTTCCGATGGTCAACTTTTGACCTGCCAAAGAGATTTTTATGTTTTAACGGATATAAATTATCAAACGCTTTCACACGATGTAGGATATAGAATTGTAGAATATGCTGATGAATACACTTTTGGCTCAGACTATGTATATAAATTACCAAACAGTGAAAATGCGGAAATAACCCTTGTGCCTAGCTTTCAAAGTACTATAGAAGAGGGCTTCTTTGTTGGAAATACTGCCGATTTTATGACCGCTTATGTAGAGGTAACTTTACAAACTCAGTCTAGCTTGTTAAATGTTAAAGCATCAAATAGTCAAAATAGCAATATTATCAATTCTGTAAAGTTAGGACAGCTTTCTCAAGGCGGATACACCACATATTATTATCAAGCAAATTGTGCAACTTCCACTTTTGCGACTACTAATTTTAATTTAACCTTTTTCTATAAAGGTTTTGAAAATAGCGATGATCCAAATGTAAACTTTACCTATTCCATTCCAGTAAGTATCAGATTAATACCAACCAGTTTATTGCTTAATGATATAGATTTAAATAATGTTGAACAAGTTTTTACCTTCTATAATCACTATGCTCCTGGGCAGTCTTATGGCTGGCAACGCTTTTATCTATCTTTAAACCCGCAGGATGCCGAGTTTGATTATATGCAGATAAACCTTACTGGCTCTGGCTTGCAACTGCAGTATGATGGCAACACTTATTTTGACCAAGTAGTTACAATCTATAGCCTTGATATGCCTATTTATATTAAAGGCAGTGATAACGCTCCAATCTCTACTGAAAATGAGCAACTTCCTATTACCTTGTACTTTAATGTGCTTCAAGAGGGCAGTTATCAAGCAAATATGCAATATCAAATCGTGCAAGGTGCTACTGCAATTGACTATGTAGATCAAGAACTAGAAAATCAAACTCTTTATTTAGATTATAATGCAGGGGAACAAGAGTTTTTACAACTCTATGCCGACTCTTATTTTCAAAGTATTTCTATTGAAGGCGATAGCAATATTGTTAGGTTTGTTTTAGGTGACACTCCTTATATACTTGAAGGAGGAAGATACATCCTTAACCTAAGGGTTGTACCTTTGGCAATAGGTAATGGTAACTATTCAATATCACTAGATAACGGTATACAAATACCTATTTCAATAGCGGTAGAAGAGTCACTTGAAAGTGTTTCTGTAGTCACTCAAAATCAGCAAAATAGCATAAGATATTCTGAAAATATTTCTGAAGATGACAGAAATTCTACCTTGTTTTATGTTTATAATAGGAGTGGTCAAGAAAACTATTTTGATGTGCAAGTGATTGCAAATGATAATCCTAATTCCTCAGCTATAAATTCAATTCAGTTTAATACTGCGTCGCAAATAATCACTATTGAAGATTCCTTTAATAACAATAAAAATTTTAATATCTATTTAAGACAAAATGGCTCAAGCACTCTTGAACTTGTAGTTGCTGGTTACCAAATAGAAAACTTTAAGGTATCCGAAATACCACTGTATTATTATATCGACATAGTTGCATTTGATTATATAGGTTCACTTAATGTATTTAAAGAAAGTGATGGCAGAGGCGACTATATTGACCCTAACAGTCCAAATTTTAATACTAGCAACTATGGTGTAAGCGCTTCTTATGCCGATGTGTATTCTGGTACAAATAACTTAAATGCAAGAACGGTCATTTTTAATGTTTCTGTCAATAATACAGATGCATATCTTTTTGCTGAGCCATCAAGGTTAAATCAAAACGAGAGATATGCCTTTGTTCCAAGCTTTTTTGAAGAAAGATTTGTATATTGGGAGACTGACTGGACAGGGGGTATAACTTTAAACGGTCAGCCTACAAGCATAATGTATTACGACCAAGACAATGCAAGTAGCAACGTTTACACCCTTTCAGGCGTTGGAACTTTTGATACCTCGACTAGAACGTTTACCGCTCTTGCAAATCTTGTAAATCCACGAGAATTTAAGTTAATCGCACATGTTAGACAATATGGCTATGTTTTCTCATACACAATAAATGTTAGAATCTCTGTTTATGAAGAAGTAGATAACATAACTCTCCAAGATGCCATAACAAGCCTTGAATTTACCTCGACTAACCGAGAGCTTTCACTTATAGCATACCCAACAAATCCAACTGCAACAAATGGAGAGATAGTTGCTTTGTTTGAGGGAGGAGAAATTCCAACAGGAGTGCAAAATCAAACTGTAAGTATGCTTACTGAGGACTCTGTGCAGTATATAGAAAGTGATGGCAGGTATCAAATAATCTTGACGATTAATGACGAGTTTGTTACCTATGGCGAGACCTATACAGAGGAAATGGTGGGTACACTTCGTATTGTGGCTAGGGACTGGCTTGATGAAAACAACAACATCTATAGTCAGTACAGTAGCAAGGTTATTGAGATTGCTGTATATTTTGCAAATGGAACAGAAAAAAATAGAATTACCTTAACCTCTGCTCAAGATATTGCAAATATGAACCTTTCTGCTCATTATAAAATTAGCTCTACTATCGACCTTTCGTCTATTAGCAATAGGTTGCCTTTAGGTCAACTCTCTGGCTCTATTGTCGGGACAGGCGAGTATGCCTCTATTATAGGCATCAATATTATAAATGGCAAAATTGAAGAGCAGAACAGTTATTATGGGCTATTTACTTCGATTGCTGAAGGCGGATATCTAGAATATATCTCCTTTTCAGGAGAATTTAATATAGGTAGTGCAAATAATCAAAGCACTTATGCACCAGCAAATAGTTATATCGGGCTTGTTGCTGGTGTGAATAATGGTTCTCTTATCAATATTGGGGTAAATATTTCAAGCTCTCAAGTCAATATGATAAGCGGTCAGTTTGGCGGTGTTGTGGGCGAAAATAATGGTTTAATACTGCAAGATTACACTTTGTTTGAGGCTAGTAGCTCGCAAACAAGGTCTTGGACACCAGACCAACTTAGCAATAATAATAGCATTGGAAGTGGCAGATTTGATTACGCAGGCTTAATGCCTAAAATTTTGGCATATTATCAAGATGCTCTATATGTTAATTATATCTCAAACTATCAAGGTCAGTCTCAACTTAACACTTATGTGGGTGGTGCAATAGGTTATAATAATGGCGTTGCTAGAAAAGTTGACTCTAAGGTGCTAACCTTTATTGGTTATACAAACTATATGGCATACTCTTTGATATACGCAAATCAAGTGACTTTTGGTGGTGCTATCAACATAACAAACATAGCTTATGTGGGCGGTCTTATTGGAGCAAGTGGCAACAGCAGTACAATAGATAGTGGCTACAATTTATACCAAAATAGTGTGCTAAACTTTACAAAATATCTACACTATCAAGGCTCAAATGAGGCTGATAGTACAAACGATTATCAAGCAGGTCAAGGAATTGTTGTAGGGGGAGAAGTAAGCGGTTACAACTATGTTGGCGGTGTGATTGGGTACATTGACGAGGTAGGAAATAACGGTATTGACCTTGACAACTTTACAGGTATAACCTCTCGCACTTTTGTAAGAGGACAACTTGCGTCAAGTACTTCGGGTATTGCAAATGTTGCGGGAATTGCCTATGTAAGCAGGGCAGAAACTCTTCGCAATGCTTTTGCTATGCAGGCTGTCGACGAGGGTGGAGCTGGAATAAATGCTTCTATGATTATATTGTATAATTCATCAGTAGTTACTGATTACTTTAGTGATGTAAGTGGCAATATTGCCAATTCTAATAAGTTAGCCTTTGGTATATCTCGCAGTAACAATGCAGATGTTATGTATGGCACTGAAGGAGAGGCTCAAGCAAACAAAAATTATATCAATGTAACCTCTTTTGTAATCTCAAGGACAAAGTTTGAGATGGAAGAGACTACTATGAATATAACAAGTTACAACAGAACAAGTTATTATGGCGATTTTGTGATTGTTGGCAATAGTGACAGCGGTAGCGTTTTGCTTGCACAAAGCTTTTTCGTAGAAGGCGATGAGCAGTATCTTTCACTAAGTGCAAAATATAACAACAAAATGACTGCACAAAACACTTTAAATTATCAAGGCGTAGGCAATAAAGAAGTTTACTTTATGTTCTATTTTAGTGCGTCTTATCAATCAAGTGAAAGCCAGTATCATCAGGACTTACTTGATCTATATATGAATTATGTTAATTATAATAGTTTGCTGTATCCTTTTATTACAAATGGAGAGATGATATTTACGTCTAACACTCCAAATATACTAACTATCGACCAAAATGGAAGAATAAACGTTAAAACTACTGGACTTGCTCATATATCAGCTAGCAGTGTGCTTAACACAAATAATGCGTTAGAGTTTTATATTTATGTGGTCAATTATTTTAACCCTGATGAAGAAAGTTTTACCTCGTCATCAGAGCAGACCTCTATTATTTATCCAAACGGCTCGGTAAACTCAACTCCGCTCGGCGACTCTACAATTAACTTGAGAGGAGAAAATAGTGCTTCACTTTTTGTAAGACCGCACTACGCTCTACAAGTTAGCCTTCCAAATGTCAGCGGTGGCAGTCTGACTTTTGAGTCTGACTCAACAGGCCAGGCAACATTAAGCAATGTGGTGTTTACTTTAACTGCCAATACAGTGGTGTCTGCTCAAGTGTCGGCTGTAACTAGAGTGGAGGGAGATAACATAATTGATGCAAGAGAAGAGCTTGATATTGATATAACAAGCCAGACCATCACAATTAGAAGAAATGACCAAACTTTAGAGGCTGACTATAAACTTACCATTACACCTTTGCTTAACTTAAGTTTTGTAGAACTTGAAACAGTGGGCAATAGCTTAGTTGATATTGTGTATTCTTCAAATGTCAATCGAGAACTAGATAATGTTACTGTCAACTATAAAAAAGGAGCAATTAGTATAACTAATTCTAGATATAATGAAGTTCCTTTTATTTCAAGCAAACAAATTGATGAAACGATTATTATAAATTCAACCGCAGAAGAAGAAATTCCATATTATTACATTGCAAATATTGACGGAGAAAATTTGCAAGGCAGTGAAGAGCTTAAACAATTAAACTACGCCTTCCTTTTTGACACAAATAATGAGTATGGAAGAGATTTCCTCTTTAATGTAAACTTTGAAATGGACCAAAATAATCTAAACAATCTCTCCAGTCAAAAATTCTATTTGACTATAACTGTAAACAAAAATTCTCCAGTCTACCAAAATAGATATTTAGAAAATATCTATGGTCAATATGTTATTTACATCCTTGCTCAGTCAAACACCGAAGTCTTTACTTATTTTGTTATAAATTTTGAGCAGACTAACATCCTTTCTGTAGTTGTAGACAATTACACCAATCTTTCAGAAACAACAGGCAGTAGCGGAGTTTCCTCTACCTCTGATTATGCAGTCCCAGGAACAACTGGTCTTTTGGCTATCACTGTTACGCCAGATGATAGTGACTTTGACTATATCTTAATTGAAAATGCTGAAGCTAATTACCAAACAGGAAATGCCGTTGCAACCTTTGGTTTCTTGGCAAGATATGCTAGCCTAAATGGAAATGGAGAAATTTTTGACGACAAGTCTATTATAGGCTCTTCTACCTCAACAGGTATCAGACTTGAACTTAATGATATCATCAACACTTATAACCAAGAGGATGCAAGCGGAAATAATCTATATTATACCTATAATGGGATAATCTATATCAGATATAATATGGGATCTTTAAATGTGATTGATGGCAGTCTGTCAAATATCGTAATATCCTTAATTAAAGATAATCAAATTTTCACAACTACCAAACAACTTACCGTGCAACTGCAAAATTATGTCACAGTTGAACTTGATGGAAAAACTCCTACAAATACAAATGTTGATGGCTATCACGCACACTATTCTGTGGCAAGAGGCTTAAGATATAGACTTAATATAGGCTCCTATGGCTATATGTCATCAAGTATTTCACAGCCAACGGTGTCAAATAGTGAACTTGCCTCTATTGTAGAAGAAGATGGTGTTTATTATCTTCAAATCACTTCAAATTCAGTAAATTACTTAAATGGTGGCAACTCCTTTGATATTACAATATCTGCAACTCAGCAAGAGGGCGACATAGAGCGTACTTCAAGCAGTAAAACAAGGGTTACAGTGCAAGAATACGTGCTAAACTATAATGACGAGAGCGAAAATCTAGATATTGTAGTCGGTATGGGAGAGGGTGTCGTTAATGTTCAAGTAGGCACTCAGACCACTTTTGAGATTGACCTGTTTGATTATATTGAATATGATTCCTCCAATATAGAAGTTGTAAATAGCATAAATTCCTTTATGGACAGCTTGGATAGAAGGGGAATTTGGATAGCCTATACCAACCTTCTTACCGATAGTCAGCCAGATTATGGACAGGCAGACCAAGACGGACTGCAATATACTATAGGTTATACCAACGATATAGCAAATAGCGGAAGCAATTATTACTTTAACTATAATGGCTTAAATATTACTCCACTTCGAACACATCTTCCAAATGATAGATACTATTATTTCACTTACAGCTCATATATTGATTATTCAAGCTCAAGCGGAACCTATGTCATTTCTGACAATATAAACGCAACACATATAGCCACTGAATTTGTAATCAATGTTTATTCTTCAAGCAGTGAAGAAAGCCCAATCCCAATCTATGATTATGAAGATTTTCTAAATATGCAAAATGGCTACTATATTCTGCTAAATGATATTACTCTTCCTCATACAGCAGATGAAGAGCAGGGCATTAAGGCATTTACTCCAAAGACAGCAAACTTTAGGTCGTTAGACGGCAATGGGCATACCATCAACTTTGCAGGCAGTTATGATATGGGCTCGCTTGATAGCATAGGGCTATTTACCTCTTTGCCTAACGGTTCAATTATCAGAAACTTAAATGTAAACTTTACCGCTCCAAACGATGGCTCTGATGTGACGGTTGACGATAACGAGGATTATGGCTGGAGTGATTTACGAACGGTTAAGTTTACTACCTCGGCGTCTAGTTTTGACTTTGGCGGAATTGTTGTTGATAATCAAGGTATAATCACAAATTGTAGCGTAACAACGGATGTGGTCTCTGGCTCTGAGTACTATATTGCAGTACGTGCCGACAATGCACTAACTGGTGTAAGCTACATAGGTGGAATTTGTGCCACCAACGCAGGTTACATAACAAATTGTGAGGTATCTGCAAATATCAAGTCGCCATATAACATCGGCGGAATTGTAGGAATAAATAATGGAAAGATTGCCTCTTCTTCTTACAAAAACGGAAAACTAATAAACAATTCTCAGCAAAATCAACATCTTGCAGGGTTTGCTGTAAGCAATTCTAGTGATGGACAAATTATTACAAGCTTTGTCTCGGGCGAGCAGTCAAACACCTCGCCATACAGTACCGACCTAGATAGCTATCTTTCGTCAACTCTTGCCTCGGCTGGCTTTGTTTATCAAAATGAAGGTAGTATAAGCGACTGCTATACTGATATCAATCTTTCAAATACCTATTCTGATATGGCAGGCTTTGCATATTACAATGGCAATGGCGGAATAATCAAAAATTCCTTCTCTCTTTCTTTGCTAAGAAATAATGTAACAGCTTCCTCTGGCTTTGCAAGATATAATGTGCTAGAGGATATGCGTGGACAATTTATTAACTGTTATTACTTCTATAATCAAGAAATTTCTGGCGATAACTATGATGATTTAGGCTATATAGATGGCTTTATTGAAGGTGCTGGAAATATCAACACCTCAGTTGTTCCAATCAATTATCAAGGAGTGCAAAGATTAAATGCCGGCGGATTTGCAAACCTTCAAGAGAATTTTCAAGATTTTTCATATCAAGATGAAATAGGTGTAAATGGTGTTTGGTTCTTTAGCAGAGGCAATAGCTCTACCACCTTTATTGATTATATTCCTACTACAGAAAAGGTTACAATAGAAAGTAATGATGCCTCTCAAACTGATGTGCAAACAAATACCGTCTATAGAACAGAGCTGAAAACTTTTGCCTATTACAGACTTGAACTTGTTAGTGCAAATATCGATGTGCTTTCTATAAGAAACTTTAGCTATTCAGAGGTTGATGGCACTAGTGGTAATGTTACCTATCATTATGTAGATGACTCAAACACTGCAAATAGAGGCTCAATTCATAATCCACGGCTAATCTATAACGCATCCACTATGGAAAGTGAAATCTCTGAGCAGACTTCTTCAACTGGGATGAACACCACTAATTACCGAATTATCAGTGATATTGATTATTCAATCTATGATGGTATATCTTCGCTCTATAACACCACTTTTGCAGGTGTTTTAGAGGGTAATGGTATGGAAATTTCGCAAATCAATTTAGTATCTATGGATAACCTTACCTCTGCTGGTCTGTTTGCTCAAATTGGCTACTCAGCAAGTAGAACAGGCTCGGTTAAAAACCTTACCATCTCTCCAAGACAGGTAGCCTTTACAAATGCAAGAAGTGTGGGAACTTTGGCTGGTACTTTACAATATGGCTATGTTTATGATATCACTATTGACGGAAAAGATGAAACTTCAAATGAAAAAGTAGTTGTCGTTGGGCAAAACTTTACTGGCGGTGTAGTAGGCAGAGCAATAAACTCATATTCTTTAAAAAATATTATAAGTAATATTAGCGTGTCTGCCACTTATACAAGCGAGGAAGATAGTTTGTATAACGAGTCTATTGCAAATCTTTCAGCCTACTCTTATTCTGGTAGTGTGGCAGGCTATATCGGAACGGGCGAAGTGTACAATGTAGAGGTAGATGGCGTGGCATCTTCTCTTGGTAGCCGTGCGGGACTTGTCTTTGGCGGTATGGGTAGTGGAAGCTATGCCGAACGGGTGTTTGTTGATGTGCTTGAAAGTAGCACAATACGAGCTTACCACTACGGCGGATATATTGCTGGAGAAATTGCTGGCAGTTTAAATTACGCTTATGTTTCAGATAATGGTAGCACAGAATATAATTTCTCAGTTGTACCAAGGGCGTCTAGGGCGGTCGGCGGTATTGCTGGTGTACTTTCAGGCGGAAGCATAGATAATGCTGTTATGAGCCAAAGCTTTGGTGCAGTGGCAGTAAGCAATACCTCTCAGGTGGTCAATTACGTAGGTGGAATTGTAGGCGTTGTTGCTAATGCTGGTAACAGGGTTTCTACTATCACAAATACTATTGTAAATGCAGATGTTACAGGCTCTTACATCGTGGGCGGAGCTATAGGGCAGGTAGCTAATGCTACTATGGTCAATGCACTTGCAGTAAAAGATAACACCATAACTTTAACAGGAGAAAGAGCAGACCCATATCTCGGCGGTATAGTAGGATATATCTCTCCTGATAATAATTCTTCTCTTACTATGACAAACAGCTATTCAACTTCTTCGCTTGTGCTTCATACAACAACCTCGGGGCTTGCTTCCTTGGCATCAATTGGCGGACTTATTGGCGGAGAAGGTAGAACGCCAAACTTGGCTTACTGTTATACCACTGCAACAATAGATGCAACGGTAGAAGATTTAAGGTCACTAGATGTTACTGCCGATTTTACTCAGTGTTATGAAAATCCAAATGTTGATGTTAGCTATGAATATGCAATACACTCTAACAATACTTCAAACACGCCATATAATAATGTTTATTATCTTGGACATAATACCACTTCAAATAATGTTATAACTCAGTTGCAGTCCTATAACTTAAGCACAAATTATGGCATATCCTTTAGAGCCAAAGCATATAGGGCGGATATCGGACTTAGAGTTAATAACTACGGGCAAAGCTCTTTAACTTATGGACAAAACTTTATTACAAGCACGTCAGAAGATATGGTAATTGGAACAAACGAGGATACATTCTACAACCTATTTGGCTCAGTATATCAAATTCCATATGAAAAGGTAGAAAGTGAAATTCTAGAGCCTGAGGATATTATATATAACCATTTAAGAGATAGCTTTATGCTTGACTCCTACACTGAGCTAGCTTATAACCAAGAGAATGGCGAGTATAGTAATTCAACACCTCTTGCAAACTACGTAACAGATACAAGAGTTGTTGTTGAAGATGGTACAATTTATCAAGTAGATGAGGGCAACAATAAGCTAGTTGACAGCGTAAGCGGGGACTATATAACAATAGCACCAACAGTATGCTCTGCTACAAGACAAACGGTATATATGAGAGATAACGGAGATAACTATATATACCAAACTGGTTTAAACAGTGGCTTTGTTCGTCAAGATGATGTTACAATCAGTGCAAATGGCAACGCAACAATCGGGCGTTATTATACTAGCCTTCCTGATGGTAACTATACAATAAGAACTACCACTCATAACTCAGGAACATATGGTGTAACTACAGTTTATCAAGCCGATAGAACAGCTTATCAATATGTTAGAGTAAGCAATGTCTATGGCTATAGAATAGGAAATGGCTCAAGCTTTGTCTTTGATATATTAGGTAGCAGTGGTAATGTAAATGTTGTAAGAACGTTGGCAGAAGTAGACACTTTGCAACTTAGAACAAGCTACACAGATGGCAATGACAATTATTATGAGCATACATATGTGCAGATGAATGATGACTTTATTGAAAGCTATATTAATCTTGTTACGCAAGATGTCTACGCCTTTAATGAGGCAAATGGCAACTTTGTGATTTTAAATGTAAATAATGATTCTTATTCCTTTGGCAGTATAACTCTTGCTGTGCCAGAAATACCTGTATGGAATGTGTCGACTACAGGTTTAAGTACACTACAATTTGAGAATAACTTAGATTGGACAAGATGATTTTTCAGTCTAAGTTACTCAAATTTTAATGCTTTTAATAAGCAGTCGATTAAAAAATTTAACAACTTACACTATATTTTATACATTTTTAGCTAGTAATTTTATAAAAAGTGAATAAAATGACAAAAAAATGTTAAAAAACTATTGACATTCTTTTGTTGTCTGAGTTATAATGTTGTAGAATATCGACTGTGAAAAAGAATAGTGTAACTTTTTAACTTAATAGAAAAGGACTGTTATAGCTTATAGGCTATAAAAGTCTTTTTTTGCGTTATATGGTCTTTTTATAATTTTGAATATGCAGTCTAAACGATATAAGGAGTAACAGATGTCTGTAAAAATGAGTATTGTTAAACAAGGTAAGTCAGAGCGATATACTTTTGGTAGTGCAA
Source organism: uncultured Bacillota bacterium (assembly GCA_949296805.1). Taxonomy (GTDB): domain Bacteria; phylum Bacillota; class Clostridia; order Christensenellales; family UBA1242; genus Caccovivens. The sequence continues at coordinate 16,011 of CASFPO010000011.1, forward strand.
AAGAGCTTATTAAAGTGCCACCTCTTCTTGAAATTCAAAAGAAGTCATACAAAGACTTTTTGGAAAAAGGTATTAAAAGTGTACTTGACGAATTTTTCCCTTTGACTGATTATTCAGGAAAGGCTAAACTTTATATTACCGAGATTCTGCCTTTTGCTAAGCCTAAGTATGATATCAAAGAATGTAAACGCCGTGGTGCAACTTATAGCTCTCCGCTAAAGGTTAAAGCTCGTTTTGTAGTTGAGGAAACTGGACAGGCTGTTGAGCAAGAGGTCTTTATGGGCGATGTGCCTATGATGACTGAGCAAGGTTCTTTTATTTACAATGGTATTGAAAGGGTTGTCATCAATCAAATAGTAAGGGCACCTAGCGTTTATCTTTCAAGAGAAAAGGATAATAACGCCACTTTAAGAGCACAAGTTATCCCTGTTCACGGTGCTTGGATTGAAATTGAGCAAGGCGCTAGTGAAAACTTAAAGATCGTACTTGATAGAAAAAATAAAATTAGCCTTGGCGTTTTCTTAAAATGTTTTGGTTTTACTAATGAAGAGATTTTAAGATGCTTTGGTAATAATAGGTATATTAAAAATGTTGTAGAAAAGGAAACTCAAACTTCGCAGGACGAGGCTTTGCTTGAATTTTCAAGAAAAACTAGACCAGCCGATGTACCTTCAGTTGAAAGTACTAGAAGCTTTTTAAATGTTTCTTTCTTTACTGACGCTTATTATAACTTAACTAATGTAGGTAGATATAAATTCAATAAAAAACTTGGACTTAAAAACAGACTTCCAGGGCTTATCAATGCCGAAGATATCGTGGTTGATGACGAGCTTTTAGTCCGTGCTGGAGAAGAATTTACAAGCGAAAGTGCTAAAAAAGTTCAAAACGCTGGCGTAAATGAAGTTTGGGTTCAAGTCAATGGCAAAAAACATTTGATGAGAGGAAATAACAGAGTTACTCTTTCTGAAGTTTTCCCTTGCAATCAAGAAGAGCTTGGCATTTTAGAAGACGTTTATTATCCTGTTTTAAATCAAATCTTACAAGAAAATAAAACTAAAGAGAAAAAGCTTGAAGCTATAAAAAATAATGTTAAAAACTTGATAATTACAACCTTGACAATGGATGACATTTTAGCAACAATCTCTTGCTATCTTGACGTACTTGAAGGCATAGCAGGTACTGATAAGATTGAACACCTTTCAAATAAAAGGGTGGCTACTGTTGGCGAGCTTACTTGTAACGACTTTAGAAAGGGCGTTACCAAGCTTGCAACTAATATAAAAGAAACTCTTCAAGGAAGAGAATTTGAAGAAGTTACACCTTCTCAAATTATGAACCCTAAAGCAGTAAACAAAGCTTTAAGAGATTTCTTCTCACAATCACAGCTTTCTCAAATTATGGACCAGAAAAATCCACTCTCGGGTATCACTCAAAAGAGAAGAATTTCTGCTATCGGTCCTGGAGGTATCAGAAAGGAGAGGGCTGACCCTGAAATTCGTGATATTCACTTCACTCACTATGGTAGAATTTGCCCAGTTGAAACTCCAGAAGGTCAATCCATCGGGCTTATAAACACTCTTGCAACTTATGTAAAGATCAATGACTATGGTTTCCTTGAAACACCTTATAGAGTGGTGGATAAAGAGAGAGGCGTGGTTACAAATGATATCGTCTATAAGATGGCTGATGTAGAAAATGACAGCTACATTGCACAGGCAATTGAGCCTCTTGATGAGGAAGGACATTTTATCAATAAACGAGTAATGTGTAGGCATGGCTCAGTAAATGAAGAAGTCCCTTCAAATAAAGTCGATTATATGGATGTTTCGCCTAGACAGATGATTTCTGTTGCTACAAGCTTGATTCCGTTTGTAAACGGAGACGAGGCTAACCGTGCGTTGATGGGAGCAAATATGCAACGTCAAGCTGTTCCTGTGCTTAGACCAGAAGCTCCTGTTGTAGGTACTGGTATGGAGGCAATCGCAGCTCGTGATAGTGGTTGCGTTATCCTTGCAAAGAGGGCAGGAAAAGTTAGTTATGTTTCTGCAGACGAGATTAGAGTGCTAACTGAAAAGGGCGACGAAGATATCTATACTCTTACCAAATTTGCTAAAGCAAATGACGATATTTGTTTCAATCAACGCCCATGCGTAAAAAAAGATGAATTGGTTGAAGCAGGCGAGGTGCTTACTGATGGCTATTCAACAGAAAATGGAGAACTTGCCGTTGGAAAGAATGTTCTTATTGGCTATATGAACTGGGAAGGACAAAACTTTGAGGATGCTATCCTTATTAATGAACGTCTTGTTAAAGAAGATGTTTACACCTCAATCACTCTCTACGATCAAGAAATTAAGTGTAGAACAACTAAACTTGGAGATGAAGTTATCACTCGTGATATACCAAACCTCGGCGAAGATGCCCTTAAAGACCTTGACGAAAATGGTATTATTAGAATTGGTGCTGAGGTGCATACAAATGATATCTTGGTAGGTAAGGTAACTCCTAAGGGCGAGACTGATTTAACTCCTGAAGAAAGACTTTTGCGTGCTATCTTTGGAGATAAAGCAAGAGATGTGCGTGATACCTCTCTTCGTGTTCAGCACGGAAAGGGTGGCGTTGTTGTAGATGTGCAAGTCTTTTCTAAAAAGAATAAAGATGACCTTGAGCCAGGCGTAACTATGGTTGTAAAGGTTACCATCGCTCAGAAGAGAAAGTTATCTGTTGGAGATAAAATGGCAGGGCGTCACGGAAACAAAGGTGTTGTTTCTATTGTACTGCCTGAGGCTGATATGCCATTCTTGTCAAATGGAACACCTCTTGATATTGTACTTAGCCCACTTGGTATTCCTTCTCGTATGAATATCGGTCAGGTTATGGAAGTACACCTTGGACTTGTTGCTAAAACTTTAGGCATTAAAGTTGCAACTCCTGCCTTTGACGGTGCTACTCTTGGAGATATTAAGCAACTGCTTATTGAAAATAATTTTAGCCCTGATGGAAAGGTTCAACTCTATGACGGGCGTACAGGCGAGCCATTTGATAACTTGTCAACTATCGGTGTTAAATATATGTTAAAACTTGAACATATGGTCGACTCTAAAATACACGCTCGTTCTATTGGACCTTATGCTCTTATCACTCAACAGCCACTTGGTGGAAAATCACTCTTTGGTGGTCAAAGATTTGGAGAAATGGAAGTTTGGGCGCTTGAGGCTTATGGTGCAAGCCATATTCTACAAGAGATGCTTACAGTTAAGTCTGATGACCTTAATGGTAGACTTAAAACTTATGAGTCAATTATTAAAGGTTTGCCTATTGCTGAACCTGGTATACCAGAATCCTTCAAGGTATTGGTAAAAGAACTTCAAGCACTTGGACTTGATATCAAGATTTTAACAGAAGGCGATAAAGAAATTTCACTCAACGAACTTAGCCAAGATGAGCAGGACGCTCCAAACAACACTCTTGCTCAAGATACAGAAAAAGATCTAGCAGAAAGCATCTTTGACTTTGACGCTCAGCCAGACAATACTCTGTCAGCTGAAGAACAAGAGGCTAAGGAGCTACAAGACGTTTTTGACGAAAGTACAAAGAATGACAATCTTGACAACCTTGATATCTTTGATGATTTTGGAGATTTTGACGAGTAATTTTAACTCAATATAAAAATAAAATTTTAGGGGAATGTTATGTTTGAACTAAACAATTTTGAAAAGATTAGAATAGGTATTGCTTCGCCTGAGAAGATCAGAGAATGGTCGCATGGCGAAGTTACCAAACCAGAAACTATAAACTATAGAACTCAAAAGCCTGAAAGGGACGGTCTTTTTTGCGAAAAAATATTTGGACCAAGAAAGGACTGGGAATGTCAGTGCGGAAGATATAAAAGAGTTAGATATAAGGGTGTAGTTTGTGATAAATGTGGTGTTGAGGTTACACGTGCCAAGGTTCGACGTGAGCGTATGGGACATATCGAGCTTGCTTCGCCTTGCACTCACATTTGGTATTTTAGAAATATTCCTTCTAAAATCGGCACACTCCTTGAAATGACTCCAAAACTTCTTGAGCAAGTAGTTTATTATGTTTGCTATGTTGTTTTAGATCCTAAAAAGACCGACCTTGCCTATAAGCAGGTTATCACAGATAAAGAATATAGTGACGCTTGCGAAAAATATGGCGCCAATGCCTTTGAAGTTGGAATGGGAGCTGAGGCTATTAAAAGACTTCTTAGCGAAGTTGACCTTGATAAAGAGTCAAAAATGCTTAAAGAGTCTCTTAATACTCTAAAAGGTCAACGCAAGATTAAAGCTATGAAAAAACTTGACGTTGTAGAGTCTTTTAGGTCAAGCGGAAACAATCCTACTTGGATGGTGCTTGATGTTATCCCTGTTTTGCCTCCAGATCTTCGTCCTATGGTTCCACTTGACGGGGGAAGATATGCAACTAGCGACTTAAATGACCTTTACAGAAGGGTAATCAATAGAAATAACCGTCTTAAAAAACTTATGGAACTTGGTGCTCCTGATGTTATCGTTCGTAATGAAAAGCGTATGCTTCAAGAGGCCGTTGACAACCTTATTGATAATGGTAAACGTGGCAAAGCTGTTCAAAGCTCAAAACAACGAGACTTAAAGTCACTTACCGCTATGCTAGGAGGAAAACAAGGTCGTTTCAGATTAAACCTTTTAGGTAAACGTGTTGACTACTCTGGCCGTTCGGTTATTGTTGTTGGGCCAGAACTTAAGATGTATCAATGCGGTCTGCCAAAGGAGATGGCACTTGAATTATTCAAGCCGTTTATAATGAACAGACTTGTTGACTTAAATAAATCTCACAATATCAAATCAGCTAAACGTATGATTGAAAAGGAAAAACCTGTTGTTTGGGATATTTTGGCAGAGGTAATTAAAGACCATCCAGTGCTTTTAAACCGTGCTCCTACCTTGCATAGACTTTCTGTTCAAGCCTTTGAGCCAGTACTTGTAGAAGGTAAAGCCATCAAGTTGCATCCAGCTTGTTGCGAAGCTTTCAATGCCGACTTCGACGGCGACCAAATGCCTGTTCACGTTCCTCTTTCAATAGATGCAAGAACAGAGGCTAGAACTCTTATGCTTGCCTCAAACAATATATTAAAATTGTCTAATGGAGAACCTATCGTTACTCCATCTCAAGATATTGTGCTTGGTTGTGCATATATGACTATGATTCAACCAGGGGCACTCGGCGAGGGCAATATTTATTCTTCCAAAGAAGAGGCAATTATTGCTTATCAAACACAAAATCTTCACATTCAAGCTAAGATAAAAGTAAGGATTGAAAAAGAAGTAAATGGTAAAAAATATTCTCAACTTATCGAAACTACGGTTGGAAGAATACTATTTAACGAAGAAATCCCTCAAGACCTAGGCTTTGTTGATAGGTCAATAGAAGAAAATATCTGCCAGCTTGAATTTAATAGAAATATTATCAAAAAAGATTTGCGTGCTATCCTTGCAAAAGCTTATGATTTGTATGGAACAACAGCTTGTGCAAAACTTGTTGATAAGATTAAAGAATTAGGTTATAAATATTCTACACTCGGTGCTTTGACTGTTAGTGCTTTTGATATTGAAGAGCCAAAACAAAAACAAGAAATACTGCAAGAAGCTGACCAAAAGGCCTTAGAAAATGAAAAATTGTTCAGACGTGGACTTATCACTTATGACGAAAAGGTTAAAGATAATATTGAGCTTTGGGAAGAGACAAAAGCAAAGGTTGGTAAAGCTTTGTTTGAAGAGATGGATGACTTAAACCCATTCAAGGTTATGTGTAACTCAGGTGCCCGTGGTTCAAAAGACCAATTAAACGCTCTTTGCGGTATGTCAGGAATTAAAACTACAGCCTCGGGCGAAAAGATAGACGTTCCTATTAAGTCTTCCTTTGTAAGAGGGCTTACACCTATTGAATATTTCCTTACTGCTCGTGGTATACGTAAAGGTCTTACCGATACCGCTCTTAAGACTGCTGACTCTGGTTATCTAACAAGACGTCTTGTAGATATCTCTCAGGATGTGGTAATTACAACAGAAGACTGCTTTGCTGACGCTGGCGAAAAGGTTAAGGGTGTTGAAGTTACTGACCTTGTCGTTGATGATGTTGTGCAAGAAACTTTGGCTGAGCGAATTTATGGCAGAGTTGCAGTAGAGGATATTATTAATCCGCAGACTGGAGCTGTAATCGTTGAAGGCAACACTATGATTACTAAACAGCAAGCAGACGAAATAGAAAAAGCTGGCATCAAAAAAGTTCAAATCCGTTCGCTGTTCACTTGCCGATGCAAACACGGTGTTTGTGCTAAGTGTTATGGTAGAGATTTGTCAAACAAATCTATGGTTACTATAGGCGAGGCTGTGGGTATTGTCGCAGCTCAATCTATTGGAGAACCTGGAACTCAGCTCACTATGAGAACCTTCCACTCTGGTGGTGTTGCGTCAGCTCTTGATATTACACAAGGTCTGCCTCGTGTTGAAGAAATTTTTGAAGCTAGAAAGCCTAAAGGAGAAGCACTCTTGTCAGAAGTTGCAGGAAAGCTCACTATCAAACAAGATGCCAAGTATTACTACTTTACAGTCGCATCTCGAGAGGGCGATGTTGAATATGAGGCAAAGAAACCTGTTGTTTTACTTGTTAAAAATGGAGATACCGTTGAGCCAGGCACTCAACTTACAGCTGGTGCAAAAAACCCATCTGATTTATTAAGAATGCAAGGTGTTAAAGGCTTGCAGGAATATCTACTTAACCAAGTTATCTCAACCTATCGTGGACAAGACGTTAAGGTTAATGATAAGCACGTTGAAATTATTATCAGACAAATGCTTAAAAAGGTTAAGGTAGAAAATGCTGGAGATACAAACTTGCTCCCTGGAGAAATTGTAGACGTATACCGTGTAGATGAAGAGAATGACAGAATTCTTCAAGAGGGCGGTGTACCTGCAACTGTTAAGAGAGTACTGCTTGGTATAACCAAAGCTTCTCTTTCAACTGAAAGCTTCTTGTCTGCAGCGTCCTTCCAAGAAACTTCTAGAACATTGACTGAAGCTTCGGTAAAGGGCAAAGTGGATAACCTATTAGGTCTTAAAGAAAATGTTATTATAGGAAAACTTATCCCTGCAGGTACAGGAATGAAACAATACCGCTCGGTAATGCCAATTCTTGTAAAAAATGAAGATGAAGCCTCAGAGGTAACATCTATATTTGAAAATATTGCTGAATAAAACTTACCATATGGTAAGTTTTTTTCATATATAAAATTTAAATAGCTGTAAAAATATTAGTTATATTTTTGCAAAATTTTTAAATTAACTTAAGTATAGTTGACAAAAAGCAAAATAATATGATATTATCGGAAGCCGAACTTGCTTGCAAGAGTGAGGCTGATGGTTATACATACTGTGATGAACACAATTTATTGGGTTTTTGCGTTTAGCAAAATTAAAATTTAACTTGCTTAAATTTTAACATCACATAGTTTATATTATCTGAAGTCGAACCAAGCGCGACGAAGTCGCATTTGAGTGAGGCTGATGGTTATACAAATTATGTGAAGAGTGCGTGAAACGCACAAATTCGTAAGAATTTATTAAAATTTTATGATAGTAAAATTTTAACATCACATAGTTTATAATATGTCTAAAAGGAGTGAAAATGAATATCTTTAAAAGATTTTTTGGTGCAAGAGGGCAATATTTAATGTTGTCAGTGCAAGACCAAGAAAAAAAAGATACCAGTAAAAGACTTGGCGTGCAATCTTTAATCCTTTCTATAATCGGGCTTGTGGTAGTTGTTTTGGTAGGCACACTTTGTGCACAAAATGTGATGAGCGAGCAAATTGGCGACGGGACAAAATGTATGCCTATTTTGTCACTGTTTGGTGCTATAGTGTTTTATTGTTTTGCTTTTGCTGGACTGTTAAGTATGGTGCTTAGTGGAATTAGCTTTGCAGTGTACCAAAAAAAAGTTAAACAAACTTACTATCGGCAAAGTAGCTTTGATAATAAGCCTTGTATCTCTTGCAGTTAGTATTATTGCAACAATATTGATATTAGTTTTGATGTTATAAAATAAAAAATATCTACAAAAGGTTAACTTTAAGGTAGATATTTTTTATTGCTTTTTATAGTTAAACAACATTTACTATTTTTGGTAGCCTTAAGGGGAATCGAACCCCTGATTCAGCCGTGAGAGGGCTGCGTCTTAACCGCTTGACCATAAGGCCTTAATGTTTACCTAATTAGTATAGCAAATTTTTACACCTTTTGCAAGTATTTTTTTGTTTTTAATGTGGATATTACTTTGAATTTTTAAAAAATTTGGCTATAATCTTAATAGGAGAGGTTATGTTTGGTAAAAAAACAAAGATTGGTATAGCTTTTGGGGGCGGTGGAACGAGAGGTTTTTCTCATCTTGGTGCTATAAAAGCTTTTGAAGAATTTGGGCTTGAATTTGACTTCGTTGCTGGCACAAGTGCTGGAAGTTTGGTAGGTGCTTTTTATTCGGCGGGTTACTCCTATAGTCAAATGTATGACATCGTAAAAAATATTAAAGAAAAGGACATTCGCAGAAATTTGATTCCTTTTACTCCCTCTAAAATCGATGGCGTAGGAGAAATTATTACAGAGCGTCTTGGCGATATTAATATTGAGGACTTAAAAACTCCCTTCGCTGCAGTTGCGGTAGATATAAAGTCTACTAAAGAAATTTGTTTAGCTAAAGGCAATTTGGCTAAGGCTGTTATGGGTAGCTGTGCCGTTCCTGGCGTTTTTACTCCTGTAATTTATGGCGATATGATTTTATGTGATGGCGGACTTCAAAATACCATTCCCGCTGATGTTCCAAGATATTTTGGATGCGACTATGTTATTTCAGTTGATGTTAATAAATCAAGAACTTATGGAACGGAAAGCACTAAAGTATTGGATGTACTAACTTGCTCAATTAGAATTCTTATGAAGAGTAATGCAGTACGAGGTTATGTTAACTCTGATGTTGTCATTGCACCTGAAACAAAGCGATTTAAGTCAACCAAAACTGATGGTATGGATGATATGATTGAGGAGGGTTACAAGGCTACCATTGATGTTATGCCAAAAATAATGGAAATTTTCAAAAAACGCAGACGCCATAAGCTAAAAGCTTTTCCAAGTGATATAACTATAATAAAATGATTATAAATACAAATAAGCTAAAATTTAAGTATAGGAAAAAATCTAGAGCAGTTAAAGAATATTGGTCACATAGTGACGCTATTTTTCGCACTAGTTTTTCTGTGCTGTTAACTGCTATTTTTATAATCCTTTTCTTTCTGTGTGGTGGAAATTTGTATTTCACAGAAACAAGGGCAGTTAGCGAATTTCAAGCTTATCAATTTGAAGTCCACGCTATTGATGTTGGACAAGGCGATTGCACGCTTATTAAGTTTCCAAATAATCAAACGATGCTAATTGATGCTGGAAATATTGATGAGGGTAAAAAAGTAACCGCTTACATAAAAAGTTTTTTCAAAATACACAACCTTGACAGATTAGACTATCTCGTTTTAACTCATTCAGACGCCGACCATATTGGCGGGGCTATAGACGTTCTTTCAAATATCGAGGTTGACACAGTCTACAGACCAAATGTTTACACTCAAGAAGAGGCTGATGATTTGATAGATAATGATGTTTTTGTAACAAATACTTTGACCTATCAAACCATCATAGCACTTATAAAAGAAAAAGATTGTCAGGTAATTTTTACCGAGCAAGGAGAACAACTTAACTTAGGCGGTGCTGAGGTGGAATTTTTATCTCCACATAGCCAAACCAATTATACTGATAGCAATAGCTATAGTGCGGTAATAATGATAACTTGCCTTAATAAAAAGTTTTTATTTATGGGAGACGCTGGCATTGATATAGAAAATACTTTGATAGCAGAGTATGGCTCCTATCTTGATGCCGATGTTTTAAAAGTGGGGCATCACGGCTCTGATACCTCTTCAAGTGAGGAGTTTTTAAAACTTGTTTCTCCTAGCTATTCACTCTTGTACATATCTTCAAATAAGGATTTTCCTTCACAGGCAGTTTTATCAAACTTACGGGAGCTAGGCAGTCAAGTTTATTCGACTTATTCTGAAGGCGATTTTGCTATGACAGTTTCAAATGATGAGATTATTGTTGCTCATTTGCCACAACCGTCTTTTGATATAGCACTGTTGATTTCTATTTATGTGCTTTTGCTCTTGTTGACTTGGGGTATAAAAAACAGATATAATTATGGCAAAAAAAGAAGGGTAAAAATAATCGCCTTGCAAGATTAATCAATTTAAGCAATTTTGCCCATTATATTTCAAATTTTGTTTTTATTTAATTGTACTATTTTAATTTTTATGCTATCATATCTTTATGAAAGGATTAAAAAATATTATCAATATTGTTATCGTTTCGCTTGACGACAAATTTAGTAAACTGGTTGCCGAAACATTGTCTAGCCAGCTTGAAATGTTTGTTGCAAACTGTAAAGATTTGATAATATATGATTTAATTAATCCTAAAGAAGTGCTAGAAAAATGTGGATTTGATTACTTAAAAAAAAGAGAATTTGGTGTAATTAGAAACATTAGTGAGTATCAAAACACGGTTATATCAATATCCTTTGACTTATATAGAGAGTATATCCATTTGTTTTCTAAATCCTTGGTAATTTTTTTAAAGTTGCCAGAAGAAAAGGTAAAAGGAACAACAAATATTATCTCATATAAAAGTAGAGACGACTTTCTTTTATTACATTCTGATGTTGTACTTACCTTTGAAAGAAAGTCAAAATTAGATGCAACAAAACAAATAATTAAAAGGTTAGGAGAGTTATTATGAATATAGTAGATAAAACTTTAAATTATGTAAAATCAATCACTGCGCAAATAATTTCAAACGCTGGCAGTGGGCATACAGGCTCATCGCTTGGTATCAGTGCAATTATGCTTGCACTTTTCAAAAATCACTACAATTTTGATGTTTCTGATACCGATTTTATGAATCGGGATAGGTTGGTGCTTTCATCAGGGCACGCCTGTCCTGTTTATTATACTCTTTTATCTATGTTTGGCTTTGATGTTTCGTTGCAAGACTTAAAAAATTTAAGAGTGCTTGGTAGCAAGACACCAGGTCATCCAGAATATCGTGTGACTGACGGTGTTGAAGTCTCGACAGGGCCTCTTGGACAGGGAGTGGCAAATGCAGTGGGACTTGCAATAGCTCAAACTTTAATGGCAGAAAAGTTTAACTGTGTGGGCTTTTCGATTATCAACAACTATACCTATTGTCTTGTTGGCGATGGAGACTTAATGGAAGGCGTGGCACAAGAGGCTTGCTCGCTTGCTGGCAATTTAAAACTTAATAAGTTAATTTTACTCTATGATGCCAACGATGTTACTATTGATGGTTCGGTAAACCTTTCAAATAAAGAAAATATAGCCAAAAAATTTAAAGCTATGGGCTGGAATGTTATAAAATGCAGAAAAGGTAATGATTTCTATGCTTGTTCTAGAGCTATAGCAAGGGCAAAAAAATCAGATAAGCCAACTTTAGTAATTTTTAAAACAACTATTGGCATAGGTACAGATAAAGAAGGTACTTCTTCTATACATGGCGTAGCTTTAAATAGTGAGGAGCTTAAAACCTTTAATAAAAAACTTGGCATTGAAGAAAGCTTTTATATTCCTAATGATGTAAGAGATTATTGTATGTCAAGCTCAAGACGGGGCAAACTTAATCACGAAAAGTGGAATCAAGACTTGGCTGTATATGCTACCTCAAATCCTGACCTTTATAGACAATTTGTAAATTTCTTTGATAGAAAAAGAGTTGATATTGATAAGCTTGCCCGCTCCTCATATAAATGGGAAGGTTTAAGCGGAAGAGAATTAAATCATATTATACTTAATGAATTTGCTAGTAAACTGCCTCAGCTTATAGGCGGAACTGCAGACCTTATGCATTCTACTGGTGCCTATATTGAAAATGGCGGGCATTATAACACAGGCAATCGCAGAGGTAGAAATATCCATTTTGGTGTAAGAGAACACGCAATGTCGGCAATCGTAAATGGTATTAGTTTATATGAAGATTTTATTCCATTCTGCTCAACATTTTTGTCTTTTGCAAATTATATGTATCCAAGCATAAGGCTTGCTTGCAGTATGAAGCTTAATGTTATGTATTTCTTCACGCATGATAGTATTTTTGTAGGGCAAGATGGCATCTCTCATCAACCGATTGAACAACTATCGCAACTTAGGTCGTTTATAGGCTTAAAGGTCTTTCGTTCATGTGATGCAAATGAACTTTTGGCAGGCTATGACTATGCCTTAACTAATAATGGTCCTGTAGCGTTTGTGTTAAGCAGACAACCTATGGGTGTTGTCGAAGGGCTATATGATGAAGCAAGACAGGGCGGATATATAATAAAACCTGCTCAAAAAGAGGCAGAAGTAGTAATCTTTGCCACAGGAAGTGAAGTAAAACTTGCTTTAAATGTTGCAAAAGAACTTGAAAAGAAACATTCAGTTTCTGTTGTTTCAATGCCTTGTATAGAGCTTTTTGAAGAACAAACTCAAGCCTATAAAAATAAAGTTTTACAAAAGAGTGCCAAGCTTAGAGTGGCAATAGAGGCTTCAAATGACAAAATATGGCATAAATATGTAGGAGAAAACGGCTTGATAATTGGCGTAAATGATTATCAAGGCAGTGGAAAAGGAGAAGAAGTTTATAGTAAAGCTGGCTTTAATGAAAAGGATATTGTCAAAGCTATTACAAAAAGATTATAAACTTTACAGATACCTTATTAACTGACAAAATTAGCTATAATACAACAAAATCTAACAATTAATTAAAATCATTAAAAAGCACCTAATTGTATAATATATAAAGAGGTGCTTTTATGATAAAAAAGAAAAGTATAGTTTTAAATGGTGTTGATGACAAAGCTCAAAGAGCAGTTCTAACGCTTGAAAGTGATGGCGAAATGACAATAGGTAGGGTAAGACTCTATAATTTTGGGGTTGAACCTCAAGGTATAATTAGCCTAGGAATTAACGATGGCAATAGCATAATAAAGGCAGGGCTGACACATTCTTCAGGTATGCTTTTTACTTTCAAAAGTGAATTAAAACAAATTCCCGAAAAGTTTTCCTGTGCTGTAGTCAATTTTGTAAATGGCGAGCCTAAACCACTGCTTTATGGCTCAAGTGAGGGCTATCAAGACAAGGAGCAAGTTTTTGACCAAGTGATATCAGCTTTGTCCTCAAGCAAGAATGCTCAGCAAGTCGAGGAAGTATTAAATCAATATGGTATTGATTATGACAAAGAGGAAAAGGAGGAGATAGAACAATTGATTGACAAGGAAGTAAAAGCTTGTCAAAATGACTGCGATAACTGTGAGTATAAAAAGTTTTATCTGTCACATACAAGAAAGATGGAAGTCATTGAAGGCGAAAACAACAAGTTTTATAATGAGATGAAAGAGCAAATAGACACCCTTTTTGCCAATAATCCAAGCGAAAATTATCTAGAGCAGTTACTACCAAATTCCAAATGGGTTAAGGTTAATATTGATGACAATGGAAATTACTATGTGCTTGGACTGTTATATGAGGGAGAAAATTTGAAATATATTTGCTATGGTGTGCCAGGCGTCTATCAAAAATACCCACCAAGAGAACTCTCTGGCTATCCAGTTTGGTTTCCTTTAGATGAAAAAAGCCCCGAAGGGTTTGGATACTGGCTTTCCTATCAAGATGCAAATAGTGGAGAAAGTGTTAAAGCGGTTGTGGTATAAACTTGTTAAATTTTAAAAAGGATTATATATGAAAATTTTTTTGATAATTTTACTAGTTTTGCTAGTTTTAATTTTACTAGCTGGTGCAGTCTATTTGATTATAGGCTATGTTACTTTTAATTTTGCCTTGTCACGCAAGGGCAAGCTAAAAAAAGAAATAGAATTGAAAAGTAAATCTTCACTTTCTAAACAGCCAGAAATCGAAAATTATTTTTCAAACTTTGAAAAGCTAGAAGTAAAAAGCAATGAGGATTTAAGGCTTGTTGGTTTTTATAAAAATAATAATAAGGATAAACTTGCCTTGCTCGTGCATGGCTATGGTGGAAGCCATTATGACAGCTATAGCTATTCAAAAATTTTTGAGGAACGAGGCTATGATATTTTAGCGATAGACCTAAGAGCTCACGGAGAAAGTGAGGGCGACTATTTAACCATGGGACTAAATGAACATTATGATATTTTAAAATGGATTGAAAGGCTACTAAAATTAAACAGAAATTATAAGATTGTACTTTTTGGGATATCCATGGGGGCTAGCACTGTGTGTATGACAATAGGGGAAACACTTCCAAACAATGTGATATGTGCCATCGAAGATTGTGGATATGACAATGCCAATAACCAACTTAAATATGTCTATTCAAAAACAAAATTTGTTAAATTGTTTTACAAAATTTTTTACAATTACACCTTAAAATCAAAGGGTATAGACCTTAAAAAAATAGACGCTGTCGAAAAATTAAAGTCCTCAAAAATACCAGTGCTATTTATTCACGGTAACAAAGATGATTTTGTTCCAACAGCAATGGTATATAAGCTCTATGACGCTGTTTCGCAAAGCAGACGGGATATCTATATAGCCAAAGATGCCACGCACACAAAAAGCATAGATGTTAACGAAAAAGAATATAAACGAAGAATAGATAAATTTTTAACAAAATATTGCGTTTAAAAATTAATTTATTTTAATATTATTTTTTATGTATTTTTTTATTAATTTTTTATATTTTTTAAATAATATTTATATTTTATGCATTTTTAAAAAATAATTTTTACAAAAATAAAAAAATCGGAGTTAACCGATTTTTTTATTTAATTTATTATAAAATAATTAAAAATAATTAAAAATAATCAAAAATAATTAAAAATAATTAAAAATCATAAATAAATTTATTATTTATTATTTAATTTATTTAAAAATTCAAAAGCTTCTTTAGCGTATTGTCTTTGTTTTTCCAAAAGGTCAAAATTTCCTTTTTCGATAGTAGACACAAACCTTCGCTCTTCTTTGAGAAAATCATAATAACTTTCGTCATTAAACTTGCTAAATAAAGTTAATTTTTTGTCGATAGGGTTATACTGATACAAAGGCCAAAAACCACATTCAGTTGCCTTTCTCATATGCTCCATCATATCAGACATATCAAAGCCTTGATTAACACAAGGGGCATAGGCGATTATTAAAGAAACACCTTTATAGTCTTGTGCATCCTTGATAGCTTTTATGGTATAATTAATGTTGCCACCTAGTGAAACTTGAGCTATATAAACGTCTTTGTAAGTTAGGGCAATTTCTCCGATATTTTTCTTACGCAAAGCCTTGCCATTTTCAGCAAATTTTACCGAAGCACCTGTCGGTGTTGCTTTGCTTTGTTGTCCGCCAGTATTAGAATAGGTTTGATTGTCTAAAATCAAAATATTTACATCTTCGCCACTTGCGAGGATATGGTCAAGTCCGCCAAAGCCAATATCATATGCCCAACCATCTCCACCTATTATCCAAATTTTTTTATCTTTGTTTTGAGAATACTGTGAGCCAAGTTTTATTCCAAGTCCAAACTCAGCATTATCCTCAAATAAGCTATTTGCCCAAAATACACCTTTGCCATTTTCATCCTTTCCATAAGGACAAGAGCCAAAAGTTCCGCCGTAGATGGAAGAGCATCCAGTCGCATTCGCTATCATCAAGTTTGAACCATTAAGCATTGTTAAAATTTTTATATACGGCGTCTCGCCACAGCCAGCACAAGCTCCACTAAATTTAAACAGACTGTTTTCAAATTGTAAGCCTTTAGCAGTAGTAATAGGGAAGAGATTTTGCTTTTCTTGTTTATAAGTTTTGTCAGTTTGATACTCATCAATTTTTTCTTGCAAAAGCTCTTGAGCCTCATCCATCACAAGTGCTTTTTTGATGGCAGGGCAGGTTTTCGCACATACACCACAGCCTGTACAGTCCTCAGGCGAAAGCAAAATTTTAAACAATTTATCTTTAAAGCCAAGGGCTGAGATAAAGGTCTCTTTATCTTCAAGCTCGCCACTTACAAGCATAGTTTTTAAGGCAGAGTGAGGGCAGGCAAGAGTGCATTGTCCACACTGAATACAATTTTCTTTTATCCATTTTGGAAGCCTAAGTGCTATACCTCTCTTTTCATATTGGGAGGTGTCAAGCTCGGTAGAGCCATCATCACTAAAGGCTGAAACTGGTATTTTGTCGCCTTCAAGATTTTTTTGTTTTTTCATAATCTTTTGATAAAATTCATTTTCGTACTCTGCCTGAGATTTGTAAACTTTACCTTTTAAAGACATAACGGCAACTTCTTTTAGGCTATTGAGTGCAGTTTTCATAGCCTTAATATTCTGCTCAACAACATCGCTACCTTTGCTTGCAAAAAGTTTGCGGATATCTTTTTCTATCTCACTTTCAATCTCTTTGTCTGAGAGTAGTTTTGTACATTTAAACAGAGCAGTTTGCATAATGATATTGATTTTTGCACCCAGCTTGCACTCAGAGGCTATCTTCTGCCCATTTATAACAAAAAGTTTTGCCTGTTTTTCCTTTAAAATCTTCACATAGCTCTCTGGCAGTACCTTAGAGATTTCATCTTTATTGAAGATAGAGTTTATTAAAACTACGCCGTTATCTTTAAGCCCTTCAAGGCAGTTGTACCTAGTTACAAAAGAAAAGTTGTTGATAGAAATAACATCCTCATCTTGAACTAGATATTCACTCTTTATCGGAGTGTCAGACAGTCGCAGATGAGATACAGTCAAACTTCCTGACTTTTTTGAGTCATATTCAAAATAGCCTTGTACATATTTGTTATAATTTTCTCCAAGTATTTTTATAGTTGACTTACTCGCAGAAACAGAACCGTCAGAGCCGAGACCATAAATCTTTATTTGAAAAGCATTCAGTTTTGATTTATAGGTTGTTAGCGGAAGGGAAGAGTTATTCACATCATCAATTATGCCAACAGTAAAATTATTCATCTGCTTTGAGCTTGCATTATAATATATACTATCAACAAAGTTTGGCGTAAAATCTTTTCCGCCAAGTCCGTATCTGCCTGATAACACCTTTATATTTCGCCCGCTGTTAAAGACGGCACTAGTGACGTCAAGAGCTAGAGGAGGGATAGCGCCATTTTCTTTAGTTCGGTCAAGTACTGTGATAGTTTTAACGCTTTTAGGTAGTTTTTTAATAAACTCTTCTTGAAAGAAAGGTCTATATAAAACAACTTTAACAAGTCCTATTTTTTTATTTGGGTTTTGCATAATATATTCTTCAATAGTCTCACAAGCTGAGCCGATTGCAACTATAACATTTTCAGCATCTTTACTGCCATAATATTCAAAAAAGTCAAAATTGCTATTTGTTAAACTGTTGACCTGCTCAAAAATTTCCTTCAAGTCTTTTTGAACATTGTCATATTTAAACTGATTTGCCTCTCTATTTTGGAAGAAAACATCAGGATTTTGTGCAGTGCCAAACTGCTTGTCTTGATAAGAATTTTTAAAGTCGGTAAAATAATCTTTAATCACACTCTTTATCTCATCATCTTCAAGAAGGTTAATTTTTTGATATTCGTGACTAGTTCTAAACCCATCAAAAAAATGTAGAACGGGCAGTCTAGTTTTCATAGCAAGAGTGTGGCTAACAAGTGCCATATAATGACTTGCTTGAACAGAAGAGGAAGCAAGCATAACAAAACCAGTACCTCTTGTCGCCATAACGTCAGAGTGGTCACAAAAGATTGACAAGGCGTGCGAGGCAACAGCTCTTGCAGATACATGAAAAACTGCTGGCAAACCTTCGCCTGCAATTTTGAACATATTTGGAATCATAAGCAGTAGCCCTTGCGAAGAGGTAAAAGTGGTGCTGTAGGAGCGGGCAAGTAAAGCGCCGTGTAAAGCTCCAGCCACGCCACCTTCAGACTGCATTTCAATGATTTTAACTTCTTCGCCAAATATATTTTTTTTGCCCTTGCTGTTTAAGCTTGAACAGTACTCTGCCATAGGACTTGACGGAGTTATTGGATAGATAGGCAAAACTTCAGATAATTTATAAGCTATTTCTCCAACAGCCGAGCAAGTATCAGTAATTATTTTTTTCATAAAAACTCCTAAAATTAGTATATATTTTTTTATTTTTTTAGTCAATTAAATAATTATTAAATAAATAAAAAATAATCTTAAAAACATTTTTTTATTTTCAAATAAAATATTATAATTAAATTATGAAAAGAGTATTATTAACAATTGAATATGATGGAAGCAATTATTTTGGCTGGCAAAAACAACCAAAATTTAAAACTATTCAGGGCGAAATAGAAAATGCTATTTTAAAATCGATCGGCGAAGAAGTGGAACTTTTTGGTAGCGGAAGAACTGATGCAGGCGTTCACGCCTTAAATCAAAAAGCACACTTTGATTTGACAAGGGCAGTGCCTATCTCAAAGCTTCCTGAAATCTTAAATAACATTTTACCAGATGATATTGTTATAAAGAGTGCAGAAGAAGTTGACTTAAATTTTCACGCTCGTTTTTCTGCTCATAAAAAATGTTATAGCTATAAAATATATAACAGCCAAGTAAAAGATGCCTTTTTAGCAAGGCGAGTGGGCTTTGTTAAACGAGAACTTGGCGAGCAAAAAATGCTTGAAGCCAGCAAACTTTTAATCGGCAAACATAACTTTAAAGGCTTTTGCTCAAGCAATACCTGTACAGATAACTTTGTTCGCCAAATTTATGATATAAAGATAGCTCGAGAGAATAATTTTATAGTAGTTGATGTTGTTGGTAATGGCTTTTTATACAATATGGTGCGAATAATAGTTGGAACACTTGTCGATTATGCTCTCGATAAACTTAGCTATCAAGATATAGTAAATGCACTTGAAAATGGAGACAGAAGTAGCTCAGGTCAAACAATGAGTCCCTATGGCTTATACCTTAAAGATGTTATATATTAGCCAATTTTATTGCTTTTTTTTGCGTAGTGTGATACAATTACTTTGTTACGAGGAAAGAAATGAAAACAGATAGACAGTTAAAAGAATTATGGATAAAATTTTTTACCAACAAAGGCTTTAAAAGAATTCCAGGTTATTCAATAATACCAGAAAATGACCCTACGGTTCTATTTACAACTGCAGGGATGCATCCGCTTGTACCTTATCTACTTGGCGAGCCACATCCTCAGGGCGAAAAGATTTTTGATGTGCAAAGATGTATTAGAACAAATGATATTGACTCGGTAGGAGATGCAAGCCACCTAACGCTTTTTGAGATGCTTGGCAATTGGACTTTAGGCAGTTGCAATAAAAAGGAAATGATTAAACTTAGCTTTGAGTTTTTGACAAGCCCAGAATATCTTAACTTGCCAAAAGAAAAGCTTGCCGTTACCGTCTTTGCGGGCGATGAAACAGCACCACGAGATACCGAGGCTTATAACGCTTGGAAAGAGTGCGGTATAAAAGAAATCTTTTACCTTCCAAAAGAACATAACTGGTGGGCATTAGGAGGCGGGGTAGGACCTTGCGGGCCAGACACAGAAATGTTCTATGACACAGGCAAGCCAAAATGTTCAAAGGACTGTTCTCCTGCCTGCGATTGCGGAAAATATTTGGAGATTTGGAATGATGTTTTTATGCAGTATCGTGTTAAAGAGGCTGGAGGCAACGCAGAAAAACTTGACAGACCAAACATAGACACTGGTATGGGGCTTGAGAGGACTATAGCTGTATTGAACGGTGCAAAAAGTGTTTACGATTCTGGCTGTTTAAAAAGGGTTATTGATTATATTGAAAGTAAAGCCAGCATAAAATATAACGAGAGCGAGCAGTCTACTAAAGCCTATAGGATTATTACCGACCACATAAGGTCATCAGTGTTTATTTTGGGAGACGAACGAGGAGTAGTTCCATCCAATGTAGGTCAAGGCTATATTCTGAGAAGATTTATCCGCAGGTCTATAAATTGTGCTAGAAATATCGGGTTTGATGTTAAGTATTTTACTGACATCGCAGATATTTATATT
Organism: uncultured Bacillota bacterium; assembly: GCA_949296805.1. Taxonomy (GTDB): domain Bacteria; phylum Bacillota; class Clostridia; order Christensenellales; family UBA1242; genus Caccovivens. The sequence continues at coordinate 36,187 of CASFPO010000011.1, forward strand.
GACGAGTATGGACAAGATTATTCTGATATAGCAAACCACAGACAATTTATTAAAGAGGAATTATTAAAAGAAGTAGATAAATTTTCCAAGGCACTTGAAGAAGGTCATAAAGAGTTTGAAAAAGTTTTGCAAGGAATTGAAAAACACAAGGCTTTTGCACTTAAAAATGGCGAAAGTGTGGATAATAAAATTAGCGGAAAGGCAGCATTTCGCTTGTATGACACCTTTGGTTTTCCGTTTGAGCTTACGCAAGAACTTGCAAAAGAGCGTGGCTATAGCGTAGACAAGGCAGAGTTTGACGAGAAATTTAAAGAGCATCAAGAAAAATCTCGAGTAGCCTCGGCAGGAACCTTTAAAGGCGGACTTGCTGATGGCTCAAAACAATCGGCAAGATTGCATACAGCCACACATCTTTTACTTGCGGGCTTGCAAAGTATGTTTGGCAAACAAGTAGTACAAAAGGGCTCAAATATAACACCAGAGAGACTAAGGTTTGACTTTAATCTTGACCATAAAATGATGCAAGAAGAGCTTGATAGACTAGAAAAGTTTGTAAATGATGCAATAGAAAAGGCAATACCAGTAACTTGCACAATTATGAGTCTTGAAGAGGCTAAAAACTCAGGCGCTCACGGTACTTTTACTGATAAATATGGCTCGCAAGTTAAAGTTTATACAATAGGAAACGTCAGTAAAGAAATTTGCGGAGGGCCACACGCTGAGAATACAAAAGAATTGCACCATTTTAAAATTATAAAAGAAGAATCGTCATCTAGTGGCATACGAAGAATTAAAGCAATCTTAGATTAACTTATCTTAAGGTGTTGAAAAAGATATTATTTTGTGATATAATCATTATATGGAGGAGAAATGGCTGATAATAAAGTAAAAAAAAGCTTTGCGACATACTTATTGGTTTTAGTGCTAATATTGGTAGCAGCTTTTTTGATAATTATAGTAGTTATGATGTTCTCTCCGTTCAAAAATATATTAGGTTTTCAATATATATTGTATGATATGGATATGGATAGTGCTGACTGTCGGTTTACAGAAACTACAGCTGAAGAGACAATTGACTTTTCTAGCCTAGATGAAATTAATATTACTTGTTCTTATGCAAGTGTAAGAGTAGAGCGAATTATTGATTTAGATACCCATGCAATAGGTATTACAAATAAATGCAAGGGTTTTGCAAGAGCGTCTGATAATACCGATTTTAATTATGAAATTTATTTTGAAGATGCAAGTAAAACTATTCTCAATATTGAAGTGCAAGAGCCAGAGGGTTTTTTGTTCTTTGATAGAACGGTAGAAATCGCATTGTTAATCCCAGCTCAAGCAAGCTATTCTCTTGATAATACACAGGTCAATATTACCTCGCAAAGCGGGAATATCTATGTAGGAAACACACACTCACTTTCGGAAAATCCAGGGGATACTGGCTTTCAATCTGAAATTGATATAAATGCTTTACAGTTAAGCACAAATAGTGGTTTAATTTACCTAAATCAATATTTAAATAATGATTTAAATGAGCTTTATCTTAGGTCTAATAGTGGGGGAATCAATGTTAGACAAGATAACCTTAACATTAGCCAAACTTTTGAGTGCTATACCGACTCAGGCGATGTTAATTTAACTTCAGTTTCCTATACAGGTACAACTTCTTTAGAAGAAAATATAATTCTATATATAAATAATGGCGATTTTTCGGCAAATACCTTGTCTGGTAATATTAGCTTAAACATTTCAAGCGGATATTTTAGACTTGACAATTTAATAGGTGCTTTAAGCTCAAATAATTCGATTGAGCCTATGGATAGTGCTTCAATCTCAATAGATGTAGCTGACGGAGACATAAGCTTGCCCTTTGTGAATAGTTCTAGTGTAACTATAGGTAAATTTACTAGCCAACATCAAGTTTATATCAATGCAACTTCAGGAAATATTCGCATAGATGAAATAGATGGTTTTGGGCATATTGCGACAACTTCAGGTAACATTAGAGTTAAAGCTTTGTCAGATGAGATTAACCTAGCGACCACAAGCGGAAATATAAATCTTACCTATGATAGCAGTTCTATCGCTGATGACATTACACTTACTTCATCCTCGGGAGAAATCAATTTAAGTGTAAGAGATAATTTTCCTTTTATAGCATATTTTTATGATAGCGACAATAATCTAAGAGATGATTTTAATAATATTGATATTGAATACCACTCTGATAACACAGCAAATCCGTTTATAACCACAACTGCCTCACAGCAAGAAGGGTGTAACATAACAATCACAACAAATGGACATATAAGCATTTCATTTATTTAAACTTCTATTTTTAAATAGAAGTTTTTATTTTTAAAAGCATTAAAAATAATTTGTGCCTTGCATTTATTTTTGGTATAATCTTATATGAGGTTAATATGATAATCTTACATACTGCAGATATTCACTTAGGTGCAAAAAATATTCGCTTAGAGCTTGACAAACAGGCTTTTTTAAAAGAGCAACAAATAAAGAGCTTAAAAGCTATGTTTGATAGGGCGTATGATGAAGGTTTTGACGCTATTTTGATTTGTGGCGACCTTTTTCATAGTAAAAATTTGCCAGCAAAACTTTTAGCTCAATTTTGCTCGGCGATAGAAAATTTTCAAAGACCAGTGCTGTATATCCGAGGTAACCACGATGATAATTTTGACTTTTCGTCATTGCCTAAAAATTTTATAGTCCTAGATGAAAATCGACCGTTTTACAAATATCAAAATGTCGTATTTTGGGGGCAAATTGACATTCTGGCTATCCAAAATAGTATAGATTATGCTAACATCAATGTTCTTCTTCTGCACGGGAATATTAAAAATAAAAATGATAGGGATTATGTGGACTTGCAAAGTTATGCTTCTTTAAAATTTGATTACATTGCTCTAGGCCATGTACATAGCTATGAGGTTTTTAACATTAATAACACACTTGCCTCATATTCGGGCAGTCTTTTTTCAAATGGTTTTGATGAGGCGGGCGACAAGGGTTATATGGAGGTAAATTTAGAAAAAAATAAAGTCGCAGTAGATTTTAAAAATCTTCCTTCAAGCCGTTATATGCTTTGCCAGTGTGATATTACTGATTTGGAGGTTTTTCAAGACATCCTTGCCCAAGTTAAGAACAGCCTATCTGCTTGCGATAAAAGGGATATAGTCAGACTTATTCTTACAGGATATGTAAGTGAAAACTGTAATAAATTTATATATGAGCTAAATAATATGTTGTCTGATTATTTTTATATTGAAATTATAGATAATACAAAACTTAAAATAGATTATGATAAAATAAAGAATGAGGAGTTATCCTTTAAAGCAGAATTTTTATTGCTAGTTGAAAACAGCGAGGAAGATGACTTTTCAAAAAACAAAATTAGCCAACTTGGTATTGAGGCATTAAGAGGAGATGATATTAGCCTATGATAATCACAAAGCTTCATATTGAAAATTTTGGCAAATTACAAAATATTGACCTTGACTTTAATAGCACTTTAAATGAAATTTATAAGGAGAATGGGTGGGGTAAAAGTACTCTTGCCATATTTATTAAAGCTATTTTTTATGGTTTGCCTCCAAAAACAAGAGGGGATGACTTTAAGTCGCAAAGAAGTAAGTATTCGCCGTGGCAGGGCGGAGTATATGGAGGCTATATAGAGTATATAAAAGACAATACCTCCTATAGAGTAACTAGAATTTTTGGCAAAAGTCCAGAGTATGACTCTTTTGAGTTATTGGATTTAAAAAACAATCAAACTTACAGTGAGGGGAGTATCTCACTCGGGGAGAACTTGTTCGGTATAGGCAGAGAATCTTTTGAAATGACCGCCTTTTTCCCTCAACTTGACTTTAAGAGTGGGTCAAATTCTGAGCTGACTGCAAACTTGACGGGAGTTAATAAATATCAAAATGACCTTGCAAATATTGATAACGCAATAAAAAAATTAAAAGAAAAACGCCTTGATATAAAAAGGCAAATACCAAAAAAAAGCGAGCTTGAAGATATCCACTTGTCTTTAAATCAAGCGAAAGCCTATACAAGCTCTTTAAATATAGAAATAAGCGAAAAAGAAAAAGAGCTATCACAAGCCAACAATGATTTTCAAAATATATGCGAAAAAGTTGATTTTGAAAAAGAAAAACTTGGTATGCAAGAAGAAAAATATAAAAACAAAATGGCACTTGAAAATAAAATTCAAAACTTAACTACTCAAGTTGCCTCTTTGTATCAGCAACAATCAACCTTTCAAAGTAAAAAAATCGAAAATTTATCATTAAAACAAAATAGCAATAAATTAAATCTGCTTTGTTTTGTAATTTTGACACTTTTTGCAATTGTTATGGTGGCATCTGTCATATTGTATGCAATTTCTTTAACAGGTTTAGCACTCTTTTTGCCAACATTTTTATTATCAGTTTTGGGAATAGTAGCGGTTAGCTGGCTGTATATTACAAAAATTAAAAAAAGCCAAAAGACTAAAAATGCTTTTACTGACGAAAAGCAAGTAGAGGATAATAAAGCACAGATAGATGAGCTAAATAAAAGTTTGGCGTATCTTACAACATCGCTTGATAATTATAAAGACATAACTCTGCCAAGCCAAGAGGCGTTAAACAATTTACAAAGCCAGCAAAATTCTTTAAATATAAACCTTTTAACTATCAAAAATCAACTTGAAAACTTAAAAAATATGCTAGAGAACAACTTTGATAAAGAAGATTACCTCTCCTCTCAGCTTGAAAAAACAAAAAATACCTATAATGAGCTAAATTATAAATATACCCTTATTGATAAAACAATAGAGTATCTACTCCAAGCCAGAGATAATGTTGCTTCACGATATGTAAGTTCTATAAATAAAGATTTTGCCAGCATTTTGCAGAGTTTTAACATTAAAGACAGATTTATAATCGACAATCAATGGAATGTTAAAGAGCAAACAACTATCGGAACAAAGGATTTTGAGTATTCTTCGCAAGGGATTCAAGACATAATTTCTTTTTGCCAGAGGATAAGTTTAATTAATAAAATATATAAAAAAGAAAAACCATTTGTAATCCTTGATGATACCTTTGTCAACCTTGATGATAGTATGATGGAGTGTGCAAGGGCGGTGGTTAAAGAGCTTGCAAAAAGTTATCAAGTTATATATATCTGTTGCAACAGTAGATGCCTTTTAAATGTTTAGTTTAAAGATAGTTTTTATGCAAAAAAGTCTACCAAGTTTTTGGTAGACTTTTTACTATATATGCTATCTATTATGTCATACATAATACAATATCTTGTGTTTAATATTGAATTCCCCAATATACCATATGCTTAGCTTTTTTTCCACAAACTATGCAGTGGTCAGAGATATGCTCTTCCTCAAAAGGTATACACCTTGACTTCATTCCACGGATTTCTTTCATCTTAAGTTCGCACTCAAGCTCGCCACACCACATAGCTTTAATAAAGCCTGGCTTTGTGTTCATAATCTTTTTAACTTCTTCAAGGTCAGTGCAGGTGTAAGTTCTCTCTTGGGTGTGCTTTAAAGCCTTGTCGTACATATTTTTTTGGATTGACTCAAGGGTTACAGGTACTTTATTAAGGACATCTTCAATTTTTACATTTTCTTTTTCGCCATTATCTCGTCTTGCTAGCTGCACATTGCCATTTGCAACATCACGAGGCCCAATCTCTATCCTAAGTGGCACACCTTTCATTTCATACTCAGCAAACTTAAAGCCAGCACTCTTGTCAGAGGTGTCAAGTATAACTCTATAGCCACATTTCTTTAGCTTGCTTTCAAGCTCACTTGCAGTCTTTAAAACGTTTTCGTCATTTCTAATAGTTGCAATTACAATCTGCTTTGGTGCAATCTTAGGTGGAAGTACTAGCCCATTGTCATCGCCGTGAACCATAATCAAAGCTCCAATCATTCTTGAACTTGCACCCCAAGAGGTTTGATAAACGTTTTGAAGTTTATTGTTTCTATCGACAAATTTAACATTAAATGGAATGGAAAATTTTTGTCCAAAATAGTGTGAGGTTGCCGATTGAAGTGACACGCCATCATACATAAGTGCCTCAAGTGAAAGGGTGTACTCAGCTCCTGCAAACTTCTCTTTTTCGGTCTTTTTCCCAACAAGTACAGGAATAGCAAGATATTCTTCAAAGAATTTTTTATAGATATTAAGCATTCTTAAAGTTTCTGCTTCTGCTTCCTCGGCGGTTTCGTGAATGGTGTGACCTTCTTGCCATAAAAACTCACGGGTGCGAAGAAAAGGACGGGTGGACTTTTCCCATCTTACTACGCTACACCATTGATTACATAATTTAGGTAAATCTCTATATGAGTTTACAATACTAGAATAATAGTCACAAAATAGCGTCTCTGAAGTAGGGCGAACAGCAAGCCTCTCTTCTAACATGTTCTTGCCACCATAAGTTACCCAAGCAGCTTCTGGGGCAAAACCTTCAACATGCTCAGCTTCCTTTAAAAGCAAACTTTCAGGAATAAACATAGGCATATAAAGATTTTCGTGCCCTGTATCTTTAAACATCTTGTCAAGAGTAGCTTGCATATTTTCCCAAATTGCAAAAGCATAAGGCTCAAAAACAACACAACCTTTAACAGAAGTGTAGTGAGCCAGATGAGCTTGCTTTACAATATCAGTATACCATTTTGCAAAGTCCTCATCACGAGAAGTAATCTTTTCATTTTTAACAATAGCCATAATAACATCCTTTAAAAATCTTTTTATATTGTAACATTATAAAACTATTCTGTCAAATTATAATATGTGATTTTATAAATATTAAAGAAAAATCACAAAATTTCCTACTACCTATTTTTGAAGTGGAACTAAAAAAGCAAGGGACAAAGAAATTAGAGGTAAAAGTACAAACAAAAATAACCCTCAAAAACAAGCAACAATGCATATAGTCAAATTAGCATCAATATAGAAAAAGACACACTAAAACGAAATAAACTACGCTCAAGTGATTATCTTACGATATTCACGGCAACGTTCGTTTATTTCTTATCCCATAAAATTTGACAATTTTATGGGTACCCTTTTTGCAAGCATTTACGTTTGGCGTGAAAACCACCCTAAAAATCTAACGATTTTCAGGGAACCCAAAAAATGCCCCACAAATCTCACAATTTGCGGGGAGCCCCAGAAACCCGTGGGTTCGACTTACCATTTAAGTTGGAAAACAAAAAAACTGCATTAAGCGCAGTTAAATAAAAAATACCTCAAACCGCATGGCGAGGTACAGCTAACTTTAAAGGTACAAAGTCGCACTAAAACGAAATAAACTACGCTCAAGTGATTATCTTACGATATTCACGGCAACGTTCGTTTATTTCTTATCTCATAAAATTTAACAATTTTATGGGTACCCTTTTAGGCAAGAATTTACGTTTGGTGCGGAAGAGAAAAAACAAGCGCCACCGCCAATATGTTTCGTGTTTACACGAAACTAGGCAGAAGCGCCGTTTTTTCTCTGGTGCGACAAGAGATAAAGTATCCGAACCGACTACAAGTCCAAGTTGGTGTTGGTTATATCAAACTAAGAGTTAAGATAAATTAACTTGTCTTATAAAATTATTATATCATAAATTATTTATATTTCAAAACAAAAAGAGAGAAGCTTGGATTAGACTTCTCTCTTCGTTGTCTTAATCGTTGGATTTGAATATGTCCGAAAGGAGTGAGTAAACGCTTTTTGCGGACAGGTTTGTCAAATCTCCGCCGTTGTCAAAATAGTCCATTAGATCGTGAGCAAACTGAAAGGCGATTTCTTTCATTTGCTTTTTATCAAACTCACAGCAACCTATTGTGAGTTTGTTTGTGGACAAGTTACAATGGGCGGTGTTCTTGCTTTGCAAGGAACTATTACAACAATCAAGACTATCATTTTGTTGTTTTTCATAGTTCCTCCAAAGAATAACTCTTTGTGAGGAATAACCTATGGACTTGGTTAACAAATTGGATAAATTAAGTATAACGTATTTCAATTAAAATTGCTATATTTTTCTTCGGGCTCCCAAAAGTTTTAATATAAACTTTTGGGTAAAAGTCAAAACCAACCGCAAGGGCGCAACAAATTTTGTTTACAAAATTTTAAGCA
>CASFPO010000012.1 GCA_949296805.1 uncultured Bacillota bacterium
AAATATATTTTTATTTACTATCTGACTTAATTATTTCAATTATTTTTTCACAAGCATTAAAAAATTTAGATTTTTTTAAGTTTTTAATGTATTTTTCTTTATTTTTATATAAATTATCTAATTTTATTAAAAATAAATTATCATCATAATCTTCTTCTGTTAAAATATCGGCGTAACCTAAACGATTAAATAATTTGGCATTTTCTATCTGGTCGCCACGGGAACATCTTTTTGACAAAGGTATTAAAAGCATAGGTTTGCCTACTGCCAAAAATTCATTTATCGCACCTGAGCCCGCTCTGGAAAGAATAATATCAGAAGCTATCAGATAATCTCCGATATTTTCAGCGTAGTCTATTTGGATATAGTTTTGTTTTTTTATTGAAGGGACACTTTGTTTTCCTGTAATGTGAATAACGTTAAAATTTGCTGTTAATTTATCAATATTATCTATAACTTTATCGTTAATAAACTTTGCTCCGCTTGAGCCTCCAACTACAAGTAAGTTAGGTTTGTTTTTGTTAAGGCTTGATAAAAAGGGTAGATTATTTTTATTGCCCTTAAGGACTTGTTTTCGTATAGGTTGACCTGTAAAAACACATTTATCACTTAGCTTTGTAGTCTCTTGAAAAGTACAACACATATGGGTGCAACATTTTAAAATAATTTTATTAGCAAGCCCCATAGTTAAATCAGATTCGTGGCTGACTACTGGTATCTTTAAAAGCTTGCCTGCAATCGCAACAGGAACAGAGACAAAGCCTCCTTTGGAAAAGATTACATCAGGCTTTACCTTTTTTAAAATTTTTTTGGCTTCGCACACCGCCTTAATTAACTTGAAAGGTATAAGCAGATTAGAAGGCGTGATTTTTCTTTTTAGTTTAACTGCGTCTATCTGATGAAAAATTATATCCTTCTCCTTGGTTATGATTTTTTTTTCCATACCAGCAGAGCCAATATAATGAACAATGCAATCTTTATCTAAATAATCTTTAAGGGCTAAATTAGGATATATATGCCCAGCTGTGCCTCCACCAGTCATTACTATAGTTTTCATAAACACTCCTAGATTTAGCATACGCAAAAAATAAAGCTTTTATGCCAAATTTCGACATATTATATTATTTTTAAAATAGTATAAATATACAAAATATTGAATAAGTATAAATTTTTTAAAGTAGTTGTTTTTTGTATTTATAGTGACCATTAATAGAGTTTTATAAAAAAAATTTTAACTTAGCAAATAAATAGAAGTTAAAATAATTAATAAAAAACAAAATTATATATAAGTTTTAAGTTTGGAAAATTTTGTTTTTGTGTTATAATTATAGTAAATTTAGGAGAATTTATGGCAGAGAAAAATTATGACGCAAAAGATATAGTGGTGCTTGAAGGGTTAGAGGCGGTAAGACTTCGTCCTGGTATGTATATTGGAACTACAGGTTCAAAAGGTATGCACCACCTGCTGTGGGAAATTGTCGACAATGCAATAGATGAAATAGCAAATGGACACGGAGATACAATTTATATCACTTTAAATACCGATGGTTCTGCAACTGTAGAGGATAACGGGCGAGGCATCCCAGTTGACGAACATCCATCGCTTCACAAATCGGGAGTTGAGGTCGTTTATACCACTCTTCATGCAGGGGGAAAGTTTAATACAGATAACTACAAATTCTCAGGCGGATTGCACGGCGTGGGTGCGTCTGTTACCAATGCCTTATCCAAGTGGTGTAATGTAACTGTTTACAAGGGCGGAAAAGAATATTTTATCGGCTTTCACTCGTTTACTGACGAGGATGGAAAAACTCATAGCGGTGTTCCTGTCGCACCATTAAAGATGATAGGAAAAACAACAAAATCTGGCACAAAGGTAACCTTTTTGCCGGATAGTGATATGTTTGGTAATATCCGTTTTAACTTTGAAACTATTTGTTCAAGGGCAAGAGAGCTAGCTTTTTTAAACAAAGGTTTAAAGCTTGTCTTAACCGACCAAGCTACAGGCAAGGAAGAAGTTTATCAATTCAGCGGGGGTATTTCTGACTTTGTTGAGTACTTAGTGGAGGGAAAAAGTAAGCTTTTTAACAAACCTGTTTATTTTGAGGCAGAAGATAAAAATTTTGACTTGCAAGTTGCCTTTATTTATACAGATGGCTATACAGAAAGCTCTTTCTCTTTTGTCAATAATATTCCTACTATTGAGGGCGGAACGCACGAGACTGGGTTTAAAAGTGCCTTTACCAAGGTAATGAATGAATATGCTAGGAACAACAACTTTTTAAAAGAGAAAGAACAAAATCTTTTAGGTGAAGATTTTCGAGAGGGTATAACTGTTGTTTTAAATGTAAAAATGAACAATGTTCAATTTGAAGGTCAAACAAAGACCAAACTTGGCAATCCTGAAGCAAAGACTTTGGTAGAAAATTTGACTATAAAACAGCTATCTTTATTTTTGCAAGATAAAAAGAACGCTCCAGTTGCCGAGATTATTGTAAATAAGGCAAAAGGTGCTGCCAAGGTAAGAGAGGCGGCAAAAAAGGCTAAAGAGCTTACCAGAGCAAAAAATTCTGCTGAGAATTTTAATTTGGTAGGAAAATTAGCTCAAGCGACATCTAAAAATAGAGCTAATGCTGAACTGTTTATTGTGGAGGGCGATTCGGCGGGGGGCTCGGCAAAACAGGGTAGGGATAGAAGATTCCAAGCCATCCTGCCTCTTCGAGGTAAACCACTAAATGCTGAGAAAAAGAGGATTGACCAAGTGCTTGCCAATGAGGAGATTAGAACAATAATCTCAGCTTTAAATACTGGTATAGGCGAGGACTTTGACCTTTCAGGCTTAAGGTACAATAAAGTAATTATTTTAAGTGATGCCGACCAAGATGGTGCTCATATTCGGGCAATTCTGCTGACATTTTTCTTTAGGTATATGCGTGAACTTATCAATGACGGGCATGTGTTTATTGGGCTTCCACCTCTATATAGAGTTTACAAAAAAGATTATAATGAGTATGTCTATTCAGATAACGAACTTCCATCTGCCATAACTAGAGCTGGTAGAGGGTATAGCCTTCAAAGATACAAAGGTCTTGGCGAAATGAACCCAGAACAACTTTGGGAGACAACAATGGATCCAGAAAAGAGAAGCCTTGTTCAAGTAACTATTGAAGATGCTACCGAGGCTGAAAAAATGGTTACTACTCTTATGGGCGATGACATAGAGTCACGTAAAAAATATATAAACGAACATGCAAACTTTGACCGTGAAGATGAATTTTTGAAAAATTATAAAAAAATTTAAAGATTTTATTATAACAAATTTATTGAAATTGTTTAGGAGATATTATGCAAAAGGAAAATGATTTTGAGCAAGAAAAAATGTCCATTGAAGGCGAAGCGATAGAGGAAAATGAAGAGCTTATCTCTTCAGATAATGATGGTGGCGAAAAGGGTGTTATATACAAAAGTATGAGCGAGGTTTTGCACGACTCGATGATACCTTATACCGAAACTGTTGTTATGGATAGGGCACTTCCTAGAGTGGAAGATGGGCTTAAACCTGTGCAGAGAAGAATTTTATATTCTATGCTAGAGCTTGGTGTGACGCCTGACAAACCTCACAGAAAATCGGCAAGAATTGTTGGAGATTGTCTTGGTAAATATCATCCACACGGCGATAGCTCGGTATATGATGCTATGTGTCGTATGGCACAGGACTGGGTGCTTCGTGCTCCGCTTGTAGATGGACATGGAAACTTTGGCTCTATTGACGGGGATAGTCCAGCTGCAATGCGTTATACCGAGGCACGCCTTACTCCTCTTGCGATGGAACTTATGAAGGACCTTGAAAAAGATACGGTAAGGTGGAGTTTAAACTTTGACGATTCTTTAAAAGAGCCTGATATGTTGCCAGGGAGATTTCCAAACCTTTTAGTTAATGGAGCAACTGGTATCGCAGTAGGCGTTGCAACAAATATACCGCCTCATAATTTAGGAGAAACTATTGACGGCGTGGTTGAATACATTAATAATCCTTCTATTAAAATTGAAAATTTAATGAAGATTATAAAAGCACCCGATTTTCCGTCTGGAGGCGAGATAATCAATGTTGACGGCGGACTTGAGCAGGCTTACAAAACTGGAAAAGGCAAGATAATAATTAGATCAAAGGTGGCAATAGAAAAAAATAATGATAAGATCAGCATAGTTATTACCGAACTGCCATACCAAGTCAATAAAGCCCAGCTACTGCAAAAAATTGCCGAATTAAAGGAGCAAAATAAGGACAAGCTTTCAAGTATTACCGAGATAAGAGATGAGTCAGACAGAAATGGAATGAGGGCAGTTATACGTTTAAAAAAGGACGCCGATCCAAAACAAATTCTTGAATATTTGTATAAGTCAACTAATTTGCAAATTTCTTACGGAATTAATATGGTCGCAATAGCTGGAGGAAAGCCTAAGCAACTTAACCTGCTAGAAATCATATCCTATTATGCTCAATATCAAAGAGAGATTATAGTTAGACGCACAAAGTATGAGCTTAATCTTGCTAAAGAGCGTGCACATATTGTTGAAGGGCTTTTAATTGCAATAAAAAATATTGACGAAGTGATTAAGATTATAAAAAAATCTCAAACCGCAAGTGAAGCAAAACAAAAATTGAAAGATAAATTTAATCTTTCCGACAGACAAGGACAGGCGATACTTGATATGCGTCTTGCAAGGCTTGTGCATCTTGAGGTCAATAAACTTCAAGAAGAACTTGCCTTCCTTAAAAACAAGATTGCAGAGTATGAGGCAATTCTTTCTTCTAAAAAAGCTCAGTTTGACATAGTCAAAAAGGAAATTTTGGAAATAAAGAAAAATTATAACTCTCGCAGAAAAACTTCCATTTCTGGTAGCTCAGAAATTGTGGTTGACACAGTCCAAGATGAAAGCGAGAATATTGATAAAAATTTTGTAATTGCTCTAACCGCTGGCAACACTATTAAAAAAGTTACAGCTAAAAATTATTCAATGAGCCAAAAATCAATCAATGATAATTCTGTAATAACCGACATTCCGCTTCAAATAGAAGAAGTTTCAGGCGGAGATACAATCTTTATTTTTACAAGCCAAGGCAACGTTATTAAAACTAATGTGGCAAACTTGAAAGACTGCAAATGGCGAGATAAAGGCCTTTCTTTACTTTCTATTGAAAAAGGCGTTGTGTTAAATGAAGTGCCTATTAAAATTATGAAGTTATCTCAAGAGGGAACGCTACTGTTTATGACCAAGCAGGGTATGGTTAAAAAAAGTGATATAAGTGAGCTTACTATAAATAAAAGTTTTTATCAAGTTTGCAAGCTAAATGAAGGGGATGAAGTTAAAAATGTTGAGCTTGATAAAAATGGCAAGAGTATTTTGATGCTTACACGAAAGGGAATGTCGCTTAATTTTGAAAAGTCAGATATTCCAACTCAAGGGAGAATTTCTGCTGGAGTTAAAGGAATCAATCTTGATGAAGGCGACAATGTTATCTTTGCAAAACAGATTGATTTTCAAGCAGTTGTAGTTGTAACTGATAATGGTTTTATTAAAAAACTGGCTGTCAGTCAATTCCCAATCTCACAGAGGTATAGAAAGGGCTTAAAGTATATCAACTTTGCCAAGAATTGCCAAAATGTTTTCTACGCTTGCGATGTAGAGGGTAATTCAACTTTGGCAGTAGATTTTGGACTTAAAATATTACCTATGGAAACTAAAAAAATACCAGAGAGTGAGCGTTTAACTACAGGTAGTGAAGTAATAAAGAAGAATTTCTTTACAATAAATAAGATGGCGTAATTTTATTAAAATAAATTTAAAAATCATTAAGAGTTTCTGAAGTGAACCTCCTTAAGTTGTCTAACTTTTGGGGTTCACTTCATTTCTTGATGATTTTTTTTATTTTTCAGTAATTTTTTTAAAGCTACCGAAGTATACATATGGTAATGAATGAAAATACGACATAATCTGTCAAAATTCAACAATTTTAGCATTTGAAAAAATAATATTTTATTTTATCATTAAAAGTGAGGTTTGTATGCCGTTCTGCGTTATCAAATCAAGAACAATTAAAATCTTTTTAGCTATGCTTACAGTTGTGACACTGCTTTGTATCTCCTTTGAAGGAGGTGCTTGTGCTCAGGTTTGGTTTGGCTCGTCATCAAGGCTGGTGCCTATTTACCGAGTGGATACTGAAGAGAAGCAAGTTGCCATATCTTTTGACGCTGCGTGGGGAGCAGATAAAACGCAGGAGATAATAGATATTCTTGCCGATTATGAGGTAACTGCAACCTTCTTTTTGGTGGGCTTTTGGGTAGATAAGTATCCTGAGATGGTAAAAACTATTGATGAGGCAGGGCTTGAGATAGGCACTCACTCAAACACTCATCCTGATATGGCAAAACTTGATAAGGATACAATAGTAAGCGAACTTGAAACCTCTATCTCTAAAATAAAAGACATTACTGGGAAAGAGGTAAAAGTTTTTCGTCCGCCTTATGGCTCATACAACAACACACTGCTCAATGTTTGTTCTGACTTAGGGCTAAAGGCAATACAGTGGGATGTTGATTCTCTTGACTGGAAAGGGCTATCTGCTAGCGAAGTCACTGATAGGGTTATGCAAAAAGCTCAAAATGGTTCTATCATTTTGATGCACAATAACGCCGATAATGTATGTGACTCGCTAAAGCTGACTCTTGACTGGCTAGTTATGAAAGGCTACAAGGTTACTAGTGTAGGCGAGCTTATCTATAGCGACAATTACACTATTGACGCAAACGGCGAACAACACAAAAATTAAAATTTAAAGGAGGAAAATTTTGAATAGTACTATAGAATTATGTTCTAATAATAAAGGACAGTTAGTAGGCACGCTTGTTGAAAAGCCTAACAAAACCTTTGAAATCGAGGGCGAAAAATTTATTGAAGGAAAAATAAAAGTTGATAGATTGTCAGAGACGGTAGATATTTTGCCATTTACAATTTCTGAAAAGTTGGTCAAGGCGTTTGGTTTAAATTTAGAAGAAGGCGAAAAGCTTGCCTTAGGGGGAGAGCTTCGCTCCTATAATCGACTAATTGAAGGAAAAAGCAGGCTTATACTTTCATTTTTTGTTAAAGATGTATTAAATAATAAAAATTTAACTGACAATAATACCAATTTGTTAAAATTGACAGGTTATATCTGCAAACAGCCAAATTATAGGGTTACACCTTTTAATAGAGAAATCTGTGATGTGCTGTTGGCGGTCAATCGTCCTAATTTTAATAAATCCGACTATATACCTTGTATTTTATGGGGCAGAAATGCCTTGCTTATGCAAGAGCAAAAGGTTGGTACAAAAATAACCTTAATAGGAAGAATACAATCAAGAACATATAAAAAAGAAATAGAAGAAGGGGTATACGAAGAGCGCACTGCCTATGAAGTTTCAGGGCAAAAACTACAAATTTTTGAGAACGAAAATGAAGCGACAAAAGGCGAGGGCGAGATTGTATAATTTTTATAAAAAACAGCAAGATATAAGCTTGTAGTTTTTTATGTTAATTTAGTAAAAAGATAAAAGTGTATCTTTTAAGGTTGATTTTTTGCTATAATTTTGCTAAAATGTAAAAGTATGAAAATTTGCGTTATGACACTTGGGTGCAAAGTCAACAAATATGAAAGCGATGCACTTATCTATAATCTATCACTAAAAGGGTATGATGCGACAGACAAACTTGAGTTTGCCGACATTTATGTTATCAACACCTGTGCGGTAACGCAAGAGGCTGAAAAAAAGTCAAGGCAGATGATTGCACGTTGCAAAAAGTATAATCGTGACGCTAAATTTTTTGTGTGTGGGTGTGCAAGTCAAAAAAATAGCAATCAATTTTTTGAAAAAGGCGTCGATTATGTAAGCGGAGTGGCGGGTAAGATAAAAATTTCTGAGTATATTGACAAACTTGCTAAAAAGGACAAAAGATATCTTAGAAAGCACAATAGAATTTTAAAACTACCAAAAGCTTATGAAGATGACCTTTTCGCTAAGCAGAGTAGAATACGGGCGTACATAAAAGTGCAGGATGGTTGTGATAATTTCTGTTCCTATTGTATAATACCATACCTGCGAGGAAGAAGTCGCTCACGAGGAATATTTTCAATTATCAATGAGGTGTCAAAGTTAGACTCTAATATAAAAGAGATTGTTCTAACAGGAATTAATGTAACTGATTATAAAATTGATGGCAAACCTTCGCTCCTTACTCTTTTAGAGGAACTTGATACCTTTGGGAAAAGATTAAGGCTTTCTTCAATGGAAGAAACGCTTATATCGGAGCAGTTTGCCAAGGGGCTTAGCAAACTTAACAATTTTTGTCCGCATTTTCACTTGTCACTGCAAAGCGGGTCAAACTCGGTCTTAAAGCGGATGAATAGGCACTATAGCGCTGAGGATTTTAAAAATTCTGTTATGCTTATAAGAAAATATTTTCCGCTTGCTGGCATTACCACCGATGTTATTGTGGGCTTTCCTGGAGAGAGTGAGGAGGAATTTACAGAAACCTATAACTTTATAAAAGAGGTAGGCTTTTCTCAGCTTCATATCTTTCAATATTCAAATAGAGAAGGCACGGTTGCTTCAAAATTATATAAGGACTTGCCACACACAATAAAACAACAGCGTTTTGAAAAACTAAATAGCCTAAACTTACAGTTAAAACAAACTTTTATCAAAAAAAATAAAAGAGGCAAGGTGCTTATTGAAGAAAAGGTAGATAATTATTTTGTAGGTTATACTGAAAATTATATCAGGTGTTATATTCTAGCAGGAGAAGAAGATTTGATTGACCAAATAGTTGAGGTTAGGATTAAAGAACCTTTTAAAGATGGGGCAATTGCAAAAATTGTTTAAACCTTTGCTCCGTTGCCGGCAAATTTTAAATAAATTTAAAATAGCTCTTGCCTTTAGGCAAGAGCGGTGGCAAGGTGTCCTTGCCACTTTGCCGGCAACGGAGATAAATAAATTTTGCAAAAATCATTGACAAAAGCGAATTAAATAAATATAATAGTAGAGAACTATATAAATTAGAAGGTGGTGAGAAGATTTGACAACAGTTAAAGTAGGCGAAAATGAAAGTCTTGAAAGTGCGTTAAAAAGATTTAAAAGAAAATGCCAAAAAGACGGAATAATCGGCGATATAAGAAGAAAAGAAGCCTATGATAAACCTAGCGTAGCTAAAAAGAAGAAGAGAGAGGCTGCTAGAAAAAGAGCTAGAAAGAGAGGATAAGCTCGCCATAAAAAATAAAAATATATTAAAAGGAGAAGAAAAGTGGCTAACATAATTGACCAAATAGAGAAAGAATATATGAAAGACACTTTGCCAGAATTCAATGTCGGCGACACAGTTAAGGTTGGCGTAAAAATTAAAGAAGGCGACAAAGAAAGAATTCAAGGCTATGAAGGTGTTGTAATAGCTCGCAAGAATGGTGGTGCTAGAGAGACTTTCACTGTTAGAAAAATATCTAATGGTGTGGGCGTTGAAAGAACATTTCCTCTTCACTCGCCTTTAGTTGCTAGTATTGAGATAGTAAGAAAAGGCAAACCAAGAAGAGCAAAATTATATTATGTAAGAGACCTCACAGGCAAGGCTGCCAAGATTAAGTCAGCAGACAATCAATAAATGTTTAAAAGCGGACAAAGATAAAGTTGTCTGCTTTTTTATATCAAAATCAAATCAATAATGAAAATGGGCTAATCAACAATATCAAAATAGTTGATAAAGCAGTTGCAATAAGCGGAGAAACTTTAACTTATACAAGTTATATAACAAATAACGGCAACTTAGACGCAATCGACTTTATCTTTACCGACCAAATTCCAGTAGGAACGACCTTTGTTGAGAACTCAGTGACAGTTGATGGCGTTGCTAGAGCGGGCGAAAACCCAGCAAATGGAATTAATATCGGCAACTTAAATGTCAATCAAGTAAAGTTTGATGGTTTGCCAGCAAACTTTGTTAGCAATAATGTCCAAACTATAATAAATGATCCAGTTATCCCACAATGTAAATGTGATATTTGTGTCTTCTTTGATTTTTGTAGTGGATGTTTTTTCAATCCTTGCGACTTTGTAAGGTTTGATAATTCTATGCCTTTTCCACCACCAATAGATTACTTTGACGACTGCCAAAGAAGTTGTTTTGACGACTGTCAAAAAAAACAACCCTTGCAAATGTCATAGATGTTGCAACAGAAAACTTTTTCGTAGAAAACAATGCTGTTGCAAGCATAGGCACTTTGGCTAAATAAATCACTAAATCAAATGACTATAAAAATACCAGTTATTTAAAAAGATAGCTGGTTTTGTGTATTTTAAACAATTTTTTAGTTAAATATATAAAATAAATTGAAAAAAATGATAAAATATGCTATACTATAAAAGTATCCACTTCTTTTAAAAAAAATATCAAAAAAGTATGATAATTTAAAAAAATCTATTTTAATTTACCAATTTAACTGTAAAGAAAAGATATTTTTTATTTTTTTATAGCTACAACTAAAGCAAATTGTAGTGCAAGTGGAAAAAATATAAAAACAGCAACTTTTACAGCAATTGTTTATATGTTCTCGTGGCGTAATCGTATAACGCAGCGCCCTCCTAAGAGTATGTAATAAAGAATTTAAGTCCTTTATTTACTGGGTTTTCGTAGGTTTTTAATTGAATTTTTGAAAGCATCAATAATTTTATCAATAGTTTTGTCCTAAATCTTGTGTGAAATCTCAAAATTTATATGTTCTCGTAGTTCAACGGATAGAACAAGAGCCTCCTAAGCTCTAGATGTGGGTTCGATTCCCGCCGGGAACACCAAACTGACCACCATTTAAGGTGGTCTTTTTCTATAATAATACATATTTTTCTCCTTTTCCTAAACTTGCCATAAAAAGATTACATACATAAAAAGTATGTTTTTTGTATGGTTATTTCAAAAATTCGTCCATAACTTGTGAAGCCTCGTCATTATCTTCGTCTAGGAAATGGGCATAAGTTGATAAAGTCACATTTGGGTTTGCGTGTCCAGCAAATTTTGCCACAACTTTGACTGGCACTTTTTTTCTTAGTAATGTTGTAATAAAGGTATGCCTTAATGAATGACAACCAATATGTCTAATACCACCTTTATTTAAAACATAGTCAAGCCACCCAGTTGTTGTGCGTGGAAATATTTGTTGCCCTGTTGTTTTTACAAACACCCATTCATTTTCATTATCCCATATTTCATAAAGTCTATTATGTTCGTTATCATACCAATTTTTGTATTCTAGTATGATTTCCATTAAACTTTGTGGAATAGGGAGCGTTCTGATAGATGTTTTTGTTTTAGGTGTTTTGGTGACTATGCCATATTTTGAGCCAGTATAGGTTGAACTTCTGTTGATTGTAATCTTTTTCGTATCCCAATTTATATCTTTCCATTGAAGCCCAACAAGTTCACCTTGTCTTAGACCTAGTGCTAAAAACATTGCCACCACTGTTTTCTTTTTTAAATCTTCAACATTATTCATTGATTTTAAAGTGTTTTGTAATTGTTTTGTTTCTTCAAGTGATAAGATGTCTTTCTCTTTTATTTCACCGCTTAGATTGTTTGGTTTTAAAACAAACTTACAAGGGTTTTTGTCTATCAAATCTGTTTCTATTGCAAAGTTAAAAATTGCATTTAAAACTTTGCGATAAACTAACTTACTGCCTTTAGAATATGGTTTTTCTTCTGCTTTCTTTATAAAGTATTCGTTTACATTGAGTTTTAAAGCATTGCAAATTTTAATTGCATTTATCCATTGAATAGTTTGTCCTTTCTTTGCATAGAAAATTGTGCAAGTGCTAAAATCATTTTCTCTGCAAAGTTTGTCAACATTTGTATGTTTTATTATTTCATCAATTGATTTCTTCAAAACCGCTGTTTCTTTTATGATTTTCTTGCTGTTTAGATAGTCTAAAATTTCTTGAATATCAAGTGGTTGAATTTCTTTCATTTTAAGATTGCCTATCAAAACATTTAAATCTTCCACAATTTTTGTGTTTCTTACAACTGATGTTTTTGAGTCCTTTTGTTCGCTTCTTCTTAACCATTTTAAAGAGAATTCTTGAAAAGTTATTTCTTGTTTGTTGCGAAGAAAAGCTTGTTTTTGTTCTGCAATTTTGTTTCGAACTTCATTTTCAAAGTTTACTGCAAAAGCATTTAATCTTCTTCTATTCTCGTTTTCGCTTATGCCTTGCTCACGAGTATATGTTTTGTAAAATATCTTTTGCTTTGAGTCCTTAACATAAACTTGAATGTCGTAAACTTCTGTTCCATCTTTCTTAATTCTTGCTTTTTTAGGTATACTTGCCATATTATCTTTCTCCTTTTTGTAAATAATTTAGAAGGTCATCAAAGTTGACTAAAACTTTGTTTCCAGCAGTTAGAGAAAGAACTTTTTTAGAATTGCAAAGACAGCGAATAAAATAGGTAGATATGCAAGTGTTTGGGTCTATCTCCTTTAATTCTTTTACCGTGGCATTGATTGTTCTATATCTTGCAGAGTTTTCACTTATCTTTTGAGTATCGCAATTTTGTGTTTCGTTTTGTTTCTTTATGGTTAAATCTGTAAATGAACGCATAAAAAGAAACCCTCCTTTTAAATTTAATTTGGGCTTCTTTTTGGTTGCACTCACGCACGAAAGAAAAAGACAGCTAAAAGCTTTCGATTTAGATACCATAAAAATATTAAATACTTGCTTTAGCTGTCTGTTGACTGTGCTGATGCTATTTATTAAAAACTGAAGCTGCCTGTTGGCTTTGCTAATGTTGAAAGTATTATAACACATTTTTAACAAAAAGCAATCAATTTGATAAAGATTTTTAATTTTTTTTTGAAAACTAAAAAAGACATTCTTTAAGAGAATGCCTTTTGAACTAAAATCTTGAATTGTTATCATTTGTGAAATTACTTGTTTCATAGCAATATTGTAGTATAAGCATTTTTCAAAGTAAAGTGCAGCGACCTAAAAATCAGAACTTTTTACTTTTCTTCGTTCTTTTTTTCTTCTTGCTTTTGCTTTTTGTTTTTCTTAAAGTGCATAACTAACATTACGATTGACAAAACAAGTGATAGTATAACGAAAATTTCAAATACTATCATTCCCGCTTCTGTGATAGTTTTAAAATTAGCAAGTAAAATGCCAACAATAACTAGTAAAATTGTTTGAGCAAGATTAAGCCATTTTATCCATTTCATAATTTTTTCTCCTTTTAATAAATTTTGATTATTATAAAAAAGCATTTTTGTGTTGTAAAGCCTTACGAACTAAACTTTTTTTGTTTTCTCAAATCTTTGCTTGGCAGTGTCTTTTTCTTTTTATGGTATGTTTTATTGAGTTGATACAAATTGAATGGACAACGATAAAGCAACGAGGGCAAGCGGTATTATTTGTTATCTTTTTCGCTTTGTAGTCTTAAATATCTATAAACAAGATTCCTATCTTGCTCATCATATCTAAAGACCCCAAACCCACTAGTCAGTTGGGTATAGTTGGGGTTGCCTATTCTTTTTAACAATTTTTGTCCTAGTGGAGTTATGCGTAATTCTTCGTTTTCAAACAATAGTGTGTTTTCGCTAATAACTTTTGCCTTGTATTGATTATCTTTCGTAAATTCTATTAAATCTCCAACTTTCAGACCAAGTTTGTAAAAATTGATTGCCTTTTCGTGTTTAGTTGAAAGTTTAGGTTCACAACAAATACAAATATCTTCGCTGTCTTGAATCCAGTTCAACTCGCATTTTGGACATCGTTTCATTTTTCTCTTCCTCGCTAAATATATAGTTATATATAACATAAACTAAAATAAAAAGCAAGCATATTTAATGATATTAAATATTTTATTTAATAATGAGCAATATAGTATTGTGACACAAACATAGCTATTTTTTCAAAAGCCTTAAAATAAAATATAGGAGTTATAAATGGAATTAAAAGAAATTATTGAAAGAATAGGCATAATAAGAACTCGTGCGAATTTATCCGCACGAGCATTAAGTTTAGCTATTGGCAAAAACGCAAGTTATATCCACTTGCTAGAAAGTAGTAAAACAACTTTTGAACCATCACTGTCAACTTTGCTCGACATAATTGAAGCTTGTGGTTCTACTCCAGCAGAGTTTTTCTCAGAAGATATTTCACAATATAAGCTTGATAAACAAGTTTTAGACTTTTTGAAAACTTTATCTCCTTATCAAAAAGAAGCAATAATGAATTTGTATAAAAAATAGTATTTTAGTCATCAATAAACTTGTAAAGATTTAATTGCGCTAAAATAAATACTTGTTATTGCGACAAGAAGTTGATTTATGTATAAGATAGAGGCTTTGTTTGTAAGCTTCCACGATTGCATTGTGTCTTTTTCTTTACTGTGTCCAGCCATATTTCTTATATCAGATAAAGCAACACAAATATTGTTATGTTTGGAATGTAATAAATTCGCACAATATAATTGATTAGAAATTTGCCCAATTCCACTAGCCTTTTTAATATCTATACATTTTTCTTTTCCAATCAATCTTAAAAAATCTTCAAATGCTTGACCAGCATAGTTTATAGAGCTCTTAGGGTCTTTATTCGACTTTTCAATTGCTTTTCTTAGGTTGCTTTTTATATCATCATCCAAAAAATTGTATACCTCTTCTGTAAGTGAATTGCAAAAATACACTTCATTTCCAAATTTTATATCTAATATTTTGTCAATATTTTCATCTTTGTAGTTCGCCAAATCAGAATCAATTTTTATTTGTAAATCGTTAATCCATTTAGTGAAGATTTCCAAAAGAAAAGAAGTTTTATCTATAGTGTAGAAATATGATAATTTGCTTATACTTTGTTCTTTTGTGTATCCACCATTAAGATACGATAAATAAATAATAAATGGTTCCCAAAGTAAAAGTATTTCTTTAAAAAGTTCTTTTGCTTGAAATTTGCTGCTATACTTTTTTAATAGTTCTTTAATTCTAGGCTTTAAAATGTAGTCTTCGTCCAAAAAACAATTAACCATTTTTAAAGTAGCTAATGAACTTTGCGCATATGATTTTGAAGCGTTTATAAATAAATGTAAATTATTAATATCGAGTTTTTTTTCTTGATTTATACAATTAAGCGTTTCAAATAAAATTTCAATTGGTATTTTATGACTTGGCACTTTAATCATTTTTTAAATATTCCATTATTTCTTTTAATTCTTCTAAAGAATTCACATTAACCATTATGTTGATATTTAGATTTGAATTTCCTTTAATTGTTTTCTTATACACCATTGTAGTGTCACCAGCTATAGAAGCATCTTTATCTGTTGCATCTTTTTTTATTTCATCTTCATTATTTATATCAGTTGATACTGAATATTCTCTTGTTTCAGTTACATGATCGTGATAATAATTATTTAATTTATTTAAATCAAAAATTATTCTTGTATTTCCCTGTTTACCTTTTTTGAATTGTCCTAAGCCTGCCAAAGTTATAATGTAAGCAAAAGTTATTGCTGCATCTTTTCTCATAGTATCACTTTTACATATATTTTTTTGAGCCCAAAACTTTTTAATAATCTCAATTTCACACTCTACTTGATTACTTCTGTTTATAACATAATAATTTATAAAATCATCATATGGTTTGATTTTTTTAATAACTTGTGCCCATGCTGAAAATTTCTCGGTCTCATTTAAAGCGTAATATAAATTTTTACCAAATTCTGTAAAAGTCAAATTGCTATTTAAAATACCAAAAGAAATTAAAGCTCTCTTACATTCTTTAAATTTACCTTCACCAAATATATTTTTAATTGATGTTTCATCCCCGCCTTTTTTACTAACTGCTGCAAGCATTTTGTTAATTGTATCAATATTAACATAGTATGGAAGACTTATTTTTTCTTCTAAATTTTCTTTTGTCATCTCGCTCTCCTTTTTTATTTATTATACAATAAAAAAATCAATTTGTCAATCAAAATTGATTATTAAAATGATTTTGTTTAAATCTATAGTTCAACTGTAGTAGCATAAACTAGTAGATAAATATATCAAAACTATATATTTTGTGGTTGCAATGGGGTAGCAACGAGTAAATCTGTAGTTCTAACTAGTATAGACAACATATAGATAAAGTATAGAAGCCCCTTGTTTTCAACAAGAGGCTTGCAAGTAATTACTTCTTTTTTTATCTCTTTCTTTATGCACCTTGTTTTACTTACAAGGTGCATATAACAATCATTTGTATTCTAGGTGTCTACAAGTAGCGTGCAAATAATAACTAGTCTCTAGTTTAGTTTCTTGCTCCTTGTTGCTAACGCCAATTTTTAGGGTTGTTGTTTTCAGTATAATCTGCAATATACTTGAGCCATTCTAAATCCAGTTTATACCATCTAAGTTTGTTTTGTGGAATATATGGGTGTGTTCTTAAAGTGGTTTCAATAAACATATTCTCACTTAAGAATTTTATGCTATTTTGAATTGCTTTTCGCCCAAGTCCATATTTATCCCAACGAGATTGTGTCATATAGAACCATTCGTGTGGATTCTTACTGCCATTTGTAATAAAGAATTCATTTTGTAATGCACAATAAACATCTGCAATATTTCTTGCTTTAACTCTATTCATTTTGCTTTTTGAAATAGTTGTGATATAGTTATAAAAGAATTGAAACACTCCAATGGGCTTTATTGCTGCTCCACTTTGTTTTTGTATTGACATAAACAAGTCTCTTGCTTGCTCGTATGGTAGTTTCATTTCTTGCGTGGTTTTGATTGGTTGATTATTCATAATTTTTGCTCCTTTTTATTTTAATTTTTAAAAGGACAAACAGCTATTTCATCAATAATTTATCAATAGTTTTTTATGAAAATTATTGCAAGATACAAAAGTTATTGAAAACAATCGCAAAAACAACCAGTCGACACACAAAAACTATTAAACAAAATGTAAGATAATACAAAGTTTGTTCAAGCCCCTCAGGTAGAGTGAGTTCTCCTAAGGCGAAGATTCCCGGTTAGAGTCCGGGCGGGAACACCAAAAAGTGGTTTTTTATTTTTGCAATTAAAAAATAAAGGTGTCTTTAACGAAAGCCTTGCAAAAAAGCTGTATTTAAGCGAGGCTGATACAAAAAAATAATAGGGTGGCGGTTAGACAAGCTTGTCGAAAGATTGTTAAATCATTTGCAATAAAGTTTTAACAATAATTATTTTATACCGATTGCAAGGAGGAGTAGATGTCAGAGATTGAACATGCGGAGTTTAGCAAAATAGTTACTTCACGATATAGTATTCCACAAATTATTACAAATGAATGGATAGATAAAATGTTATGCTGTGCAGATAGCAAAGAAGGAATGTCACTAGCTAAAACATTTGAGAATTTTGGCATCTGTTATAGAGACTTGTCAAATTGTGATTTGTCTACGCTTGATGAAAAACATTTTTTAAAACTAGCGTTTAACTCTAGTACAATTTTTCCTAGTAATGACAAAATGCCACAAGGAGTTTGTACTAATCAAATCCTTGAATTTGGCAAGAACCCTATGCTTGGAATAAAAAAGTTGAATAAAGAGGGATATGACGGCTTTGGCATAAGTGTAGCTACAATAGATTTTGGATTTCAAGATTTTAACCATACTGAATTTAATGGTTCTGATATAGAAATTATTGATTTATTTGGCGATACCGGAAGTCATTATCATCCTGATGGCGTGTTATCCAATCTTTGTGGGCAGAATATCGGAGTTGCACCAAAGGTAAAAGTATATCACTATAACACATACATGGGGAGAGGCGAAAAAGTTGATAAAGCAACTCTTATAATTTTACAAGATATTTTAAATAAAGTACAAAATAATATTAAGATTCGTGCTGTAAATATTAGTGCACCTCTTCTTAGAAATAACAGCTTAATAAAAGCATATAATGACCAAGAAAAAAATAGATTAAAAGAGGTTTTTTCACAACCATTTTTAGAAATAATAAACAAATTAAAACAGGTTGGGTGTGAAGTTATAACTTCTGACCGTTTTGGACAAGATTTTTCTTGCTGTGATATAAATTTTATAGATAAAAAATTGACAAAACCAGATTTTTATAAAAATTCAGATTATATTGATAAGGTAAGTTTTGTATCAGGCGGTAAAGTTATACCCGAATTTGCAACCAAAAAAGGTTATAAATATGAACCAGTTGGATGTTTTAGCTGGTCTATACCACAAGCGGTAGGAATGTATGCACTGGCTTTGCAGGTAAACAAAAATCTTACTTGGAAAGATTTTGCGTATATCTGCAAGCAAACATCAATAGTGAAAGATGAAGTAAGACTAGCAAATCCAGAGGAGATAATCAAACAAGCAAAGCGACTAAATTTAAAAATTAACTAAATAAACAGTGAAAAATATAAAAAACTTTGCTTTATTTTTCAGTTAAAACTTGTATAGGGATAACGCCGTTTAAGTCTGTTTTGTTAGATGAGTCAATATCTTCTCCGCCACGGCAGGCTATCGCTAGCACTTCATTGTTTTCATTAATTAGCGGGCCTCCGCTATTTCCTGATATTACTGAACAATCTAAGCAGTAAAAAGTCATATCCATATATTTTTTTCTAGACACCACTTGAACATTGTTAGTTTCGTTAATAGTTGAGCCTTTTGTATAATTTGGATATCCTAGTAATGTACAATTTTTTGTGTGCACATCCAAAAAGTCGCTCGCCATTTTAAAAGCCACATTTTTATCATCATAATCAATTATTGATAGAATAGCAAGGTCATAGTCTTGATATACTTTTTGGATTTTAATTTTATAGTGTTTTTCTGGATTGTCAGAGTGAAAAAGTATTACATTTTTCTCTGCCAAAGTTTTATTTACCAAAAATTCGTCGCCACTGCAAAGCTCAGTTTGAGTAAAACCTAAACAATGTTTGCAGGTTACTAAACCTATATCTTTTAACAAAAATGCCGTTCCTTGGCGATTTTTGTTTGGATATTCTATTACAAAAATTGAATTTTCTAACAATTCATCTTTACTATAAAAGCAGTTCTGATATTTATAATCTATAAGTTTGTTATATGCTTTGCAAAGGTTGTTATAACAGTTATTACTTTCTCCAACAACTGTTTTATAGTATGCCATTTTACCATTAATATAAGAAATTAGATTGCTCTCTTGCTCATCCTTGCAATGATTAAAAATAGTATGATTTCTTTTGGCAGTCTCTATTAAGCCATTTGTTTTTATATGATGGAAAATACTTCTTAATTCTCGGTAATATTCTCTTGGAAGATTTGGCTTTTGATTTACAACAATACCTGTGACTTCCTGTCTTTGATTTTTGTTTAACAATCTAGTTTTGCCATTATTTACAGAAAACCCATTTTCTTCTACTATTTTTTGTAATTCGCTACCAACATACCATTTTTTTACATTTTCATCAAAAATTGCGATATTTTTTGGTATATATTTTGAGTTTGAAGAAAAGGTTATATCATCGGCGTATCTAGTATAACAACAATGATTCTCTCTTGCTAGGGCAAGCAGTTTATTATCTAAAGAAAAGGCTATCAAGTTAGAAATTAAGGGCGAGGAGGGTGCTCCTTGAGGTAAGGTGTTATTGTGGCAAGTTAAAATCGCAAGGGCAGTTGCTATCTTTTTGCTGGCACAAAAAGGCTGTGCCATAAACAAGCCATAAACTCTACCAAAGTTTATAGACGGAAAAAAGTCTTTAAGGTCAATATTTAAGCACCAATTAGGTTTAATATGCCTGCTTGCATTTAAAACATTGCTACTGCCACTTTTAAAACCCATTGCACAGGAGTGAATGTTGTAGTGTGACTGTAGATAATCTTTTAAATTTTTTTGCATAAATTTAATTAAAGAATTAGGTGCAGAAATTTCTCTCATTCCACCGTGTTTTTTTAAAATGTTAAAGTTAGAATAGCCTTGATTATTTTTTAATTGATTTAATACACTAAAAAAAGTGCCCAGTTTTACGCCAAGAATAGCAGATAATTCGCTATAATTCTTTATATTTTTCATAATTTCCTCAAAAAAAATAGCTAAAAACATCAAATCTCACTTTTCATAACGAACACGAATGATTTTGTGGTTTCCAGAAAAAATGTGTAAACATTTTTAAATACGGGGCGCAACACCACGTAATTCAATTGATGTTTTTAACTATGAAAATAATATATCACTTTTTTTAATTAAAAACAAGTTTTTACTTGAAAATATTAAAAAAAATATCCGATCTAAAATCGGAATGGAACAATGATTGTTGGTGTTATAAAGCGATTGTATTTTTTGGATATTGTTGAGTTGGCGTAGATTTTTTTGTGGTTTCCATTAAAGATTTGCGTAGCTCTTTTTTGACTATGTCAGATAGTACACACAAAATTTCCCGCGGTGTAGGAATGGCGCATGGAAACTTAAAATTAATATACTTCTCCAAAGTTTCTACTCCGCCACGTTTAAAACTCATCTTCATAGCATGCCTCATCGATCTGTCAACTAAGCTTTCCTCTATATTAAATTCTTTTGCAATCTCTGGATATAACACCTTGCTCACTTTAAATTTTTTTGATGAGTCGTAGTAAATCTTTTTAATGCCACATTTAAAATAGTGATAACCATTTACACTTGGACTTATCTTTAATAAGGATAAATATTTCATTGCAAGCTTTTCAATCATATCATCTATCTCAAAATTGTCAATTTCCATTTCCCCTCCTTTAGGAAACATTATGAGTATACAACTTTGATTTAAAAACTCCAAGAGATTTTGTAATATTTTGTAAATATTTTTACAAAAATTTACAAAAATAAAATTTTTATTTATAATTGACAAAGCCTGCGTTTGTATATTAAATTATAATTAATTTAATTTAATAAGTTTAAAAGGATATAACATATGAATATTAAACAATTAGTAGAAGATTATATAGAAAAGATAAAAGATCCAAAAATTGCTGAGTTTAGTAAAAGTTTAATAGATACAAGATATGAAATAAAGGGGACTAAAACTAGACTGATAGATGATTTTGCAAAAAGTTTGATTAGGATTAACGTTGATTTTTATGAACTTCCGCTTGATAATTATGAAGAGATTTTGCTTGCTGGCTGTGTGATTGGCAAAATTAAAGCATCGCCAGAAGAGAAGATAAAAATGTTTAAACGAGTTTTGCCTTGTATAGATAACTGGGGAACGTGCGATACCATTGTTTCTAGATTAAAAGGGCTTGAAAGTCAGAGGAAGTTTTTTGAGGACTTATTAAAGGAAGAAAATCCTTTTTATGTGAGAGTTGGCATTGTATGGCTAATGAAATATCAATTAAAGAATGATTTGTATAATGTACTAGCACTAATTAAAACGGTAAAAAATGACCACTTTTATGTAAAGATGGCGATTGCTTGGTGTTATGCTGAGGCATTTGCATATGACTATAAATATATGTATGATTTTATTCAAAAAGAGAGTGATGTGTTTATTAGAAATAAAACTTTACAAAAAGCTTGTGAGTCCTTTAGAGTAAAAAAGGAAGATAAGCAAGCACTAAAAATGTTAAGAGTTAAGACAAGATAACAAAATTTTAGATATTTTATTAATAGTAGAAAATTTTTAGATTAGACATATTTTGGCATTTTGTTTGTAAAAATATGTCTTTTTTATTATAATGAGGTTTAGGAGCATAAACAATGTTGTCAAAAGTAAAGAGTTTTGGGCTAAAAGGTATTGAGGGCTATCCTATAGATGTTGAAACAGATGTCAGTAACGGTTTGCCTCACTTTGAAATTGTAGGTCTTGCAGACACTGCGATTAAAGAGGCAAAAGAGAGGGTACGCTCCGCTTTGCGAAATAGCGGGTTTGAATATCCTGCAAAAAGGATAACCATCAACTTAGCCCCTGCCGATATCAAGAAGGAAGGTGCTCTTTATGACCTTGCTATAGCGGTGGCTATACTCTCTTGCAATGAAAAAAACAATATAAAAGATGAAGGTAAATATGTCTTTATTGGCGAGCTTTCTTTTGATGGCAGTGTAAAACAGGTAAGAGGGGTGCTTCCTCTTTTAATTTCTGCAAGGGCGTTAGGTTATAAAAATTTTATTATTCCTCTTGCCAATAAGGAAGAGGCAAGCTTTATCTCTGGCATAACTGCCTTTGGCGTAAAATCTCTTTGCGAGGTTGTTTCTTTCTTGAGTGGACAGATAGAGTTAAGCCCTATTGACAGTTGTGAATTTTCCACTCTTGCCAACAATAACGATTATGAGGGACTAGACTTTGCTAATGTTAAAGGGCAATCTATTGCTAAAAGGGCTTTAGAAATCGCCGCAGCGGGCGGACATAATCTTATTATGATAGGGCCACCAGGTAGTGGGAAAAGTATGCTTGCAAAATGCTTTCCTTCCATCTTGCCAGATATGACTTTTGAAGAGGCTCTTGAGGTTACTAAAATTCACTCTATAGCAGGGGAGCTTGATTTAAAAAAGGGAATAGTTTGCTCCCGCCCATTTAGAAGTCCGCACCATACCGCAAGTACAGTCAGTCTTACAGGTGGCGGAAGCAACAGTAAACCAGGCGAAATTTCTCTTGCAGATAATGGAGTGCTATTCTTAGATGAATTTCCTGAATATTCACGACAAACGATTGAAACACTTCGTCAGCCTCTTGAAGATGGCGTTATAACCGTTGCACGTAGCAATGCGACCATTACCTATCCTGCAAACTTTACCCTTATTGCTAGTATGAACCCCTGTCCTTGTGGACATAGAGGCTCACGAGAAAAAGAATGCCGTTGCTCAGCAAGTCAAATAGCCAAATATCTATCAAAACTTTCTGGGCCAATTATGGATAGAATTGATATACATATTGAAGTTGATAATGTAACCTATGACCAACTAAGAAGTCAGGAACAAGAGGAAAGCTCGCAAGAGATTAGAAAAAGAGTCAACAAAGCTCGTGCTATACAGCTTGAGCGGTTTAAAAATTCCAAAAATTTTTGTAATGCAAAGATGTCAGTAGCACAGACCAAAATATATTGCACTATCGACCAAAAAGGCGAGGCGATGCTAAGAAATGCTTTTGAAAAATTAAAATTAAGTGCAAGAGCGCACGACCGAATATTAAAAGTTGCAAGAACTATAGCTGATTTAGATGATAGCAAAGATATTGAAGCACGCCATATAGCCGAGGCAATCTCTTACAGAAATCTTGATAGAAAACTATGGAATGACTAAAATTTGTGAAAAATATTTGTAAATTTGCAGTTTTTTATATAAACTAATACTTTAAAAGGGTTTAATAATGTATTTAAAAGATGATTTTAGAACATTCTTGATATTCTTGTCTATGTTCGATTTGTCATTATCAAAAAATCAACAGATTTTGGATCGTTTAGGAGACGAGGTAACAGTTCAGCATTTTTGCAATTGTAATTTCGATAAAGTTTTAACTAAAGAAAATTATGCCAAAATGAAGGAACACGCCGACCTTGTGCGTATAAATAATTATTATAACAATCTGCTCGATTGCAAAATCACTATGCTAACAAAGTATGACAAAGACTATCCACAAAAGTTAAAAGACCTGCCTGATGCACCTTTCTTTTTCTATTGCAGGGGCGACCTGACTTTGCTCAATAAAAGCTCACTGTCAGTGGTAGGAACTAGAAAGCCAACTAGCTACGGCAGAATGATTACCGATCGTCTAGTTAGAGATGTGGCAAGCCAAGGTATTGTTATTATAAGCGGACTAGCCTATGGAGTTGACAGTATCGCTCACAGAAAATGTTTGGAAGTGGGCGGAAAGACCATTGCCGTTTTAGGCTCTGGACTTAATGAGGTCTATCCATCAGAGCATATCTCTCTTGCTGAGGAGATTGCAAAGCATGGCTTGCTTGTAAGCGAGTTTTCTCCAAACAAAAAGGCAACAAAATATTCCTTCCCTCAAAGAAATAGAATAATAGCAGGGCTTGGAGATGGAATTTTGATTACAGAGGCTAGCATAAAAAGTGGAACAATCCATACAAAAGATTTTGCCTTAGAATATGGCAGAAATATCTATGCTGTTCCAGGAAATGTTGACAGCTTGACAAGTGAGCTGACAAATGAGATAATAAAAACAGGGCAAGCTCAACTAGTTACAAAGGCTGAAGATATACTAGAAGATTACAACATCAAAAAAGATGATAAAGATAATACAAAGCAAAATATAAAAAATTATCAGCTTTCAATTGAAGAAAATGCCATTGTTACTTTATTGCAAGATGGTATGAAAGAAGTGGATTATCTTGTAAAACATACTGGGCTTAGTGTGAGTGAATTAAATTCTAACTTGACAATGCTAGAAATTCAAGGCATAATAAGTAGACTACCTGGTTCAATCATAGCTTTAAATTAAAATTGGAGGAAAAATTGAAATTAGTAATTATTGAGTCGCCATTTAAACGAGAGGCTTTAAAAAAATATCTAGGAAGTGGATATGAGGTTTTTGCAACCAAAGGTCACATACGAGACCTGCCTCAAAAGGCTTTTGGTATAGATTTAAAAAATAACTTTGAACCTAAATATGAAATAGTTCCAGACAAAAAAGAAATGATTGCTAGCCTTAGAAAAAAAGCTCAAGAGGCAGAGCAAGTGCTGATTGCAACCGACCCTGACCGAGAAGGAGAGGCTATCTCGTGGCACGTAGCTAATATCTTAGGCTTTAAGCCAGAGCAAAATTGCAGGATAGAGTTTAATGAAATTTCTAAAAAAGCAGTCGCTAAAGCGCTTGAAAATCCAAGGAAAATAGATTTAAAACTAGTCAATGCTCAGCAAGCAAGAAGAGTGCTTGATCGACTTGTAGGATATAAACTTTCGCCTATTCTTTGCAAAAAGATAGCTCCAAAATTGAGTGCAGGTAGAGTTCAATCGGTGGCGCTCAAGCTTGTTGTAGATAGAGAAAAGGAAATAGAAGCCTTCGTTCCAGAAGAATACTGGACAGTTTCTGCCCTTTTAAAAAAGGATGACAATCTTATAAAGGCAAACCTTGTAAGTTTTAATAACAAGAAGTTTGTGCCAAAAAACAAAGAAGAAGTTGATAAATTGCTTAGCGAAGTTAACGGCAAAAAGTTTGTGATAAGCGAGATTAAAAAAAGTAAGACAAAATCTCACGCACCAGCACCTTTTACCACTTCAACTATGCAACAGGACGCCTTAAATAAGCTTGGTATGAGCCTTGCAAGAACAACTTCATCAGCACAACAATTGTATGAGGGTGTTGATGTAAAAGGCGAAGGCAAGATAGCACTGATAACCTATATCAGAACAGACTCTGTTCGTGTGTCGACCGATGCACAAAACGCCTGCCGTGAGTTTATAAAACAAAAGTATGGCAGTGAGTATCTTCCAGAAAAGCCAAATATCTATCACACAAAGGAAAACGCTCAAGACGCACACGAGGCAATAAGACCTATTACTATGGATATCACACCTGAGATGACCAAGGAAACGCTTAGCAGTGACAATTATAAACTCTACAAGCTTATCTATGAAAGGTTTTTGGCAAGCCAGATGAGTGAGGCAGAATACTCAAGCGTTTCAGTTACCTTTGACTGTGCAAATTACGGCTTTAAAGTCAGTGGCAGAACAATGGAGTTTGCAGGCTATACCAAGGTGTATAAAGAATTTGTTGAAAAGGAAGAAGAAGGTCTCGCTGGCAAACTTCCTAAAATGGAAGAGGGGGAAAGCCTAGACTGTGACAAGATTTTGTCAGAGCAAAAGTTTACCAAGCCTCCTGCAAGATACACCGAGGCAAGCCTTGTTAAAGCGATGGAAGAAAAGGGAATTGGCAGACCTGCAACATATGCCTCTACCATCACTGTTTTAACTTCTCGACACTATACCGAAAAGGAAGGCAAGTATCTTCATCCAACCGAGCTTGGAAGAAAAGTTACCACCTATCTCGAAAAGTTTTTTAGCAGTGTTATCAATGTAAAGTTTACCGCTCATATGGAGCAAAGACTTGATGATATTGCAAATAAGGATGAAGATTGGCACAATGTAGTCTCTAATTTTTGGAATGGGTTTGAGGGTCTGCTTGGCAGAGCGGATACAAGCTCGCTTACTATGAAAGAACCTCCAAAAGAGACAGATGAGGTCTGTGAAAAATGTGGAGGCAAGATGGTAATTCGAGATGGTCGCTTTGGTAAATTTTTGGCTTGTTCAAACTTTCCAAAATGCAAAAACACAAGACCTATAGAGGCAGAAGTAAAAAAGGCAGGCATATGCCCAGAATGTGGCTCTGCAATGGTGGAGCGAAAGAGTAAGAAAGGCAAAACCTTTTTCGCTTGCGAGAGGTACCCAGAGTGCAAATTTATGAGCTGGGATGTAACAACGGGCAAAAAGTGTCCAAAATGTTCAAGCCCACTTATCCTTAAAGGAAAAAATATAAAATGTAGCAACAAGACCTGCTCGTATAAAGAAGAGTAAAAAATTATGGTTTATTCCATAATTTTTTTTATAAAAAGCCTCATAAAATTATGAATTTTTTATTTTTTTTGCTAGAATATATGTGTAAAGCGTCAAATTTTTACAAACTTTGACCTTTTTCGCATAAATATACCTTCTTTCAAATTTGTAATTCTAAAAAAATACAATATACTTAAGTTGTCTTTTAGACACTAAGGAGTTTGTTTATGAATTGTTATTTGCCTGTTGTCAACGTTATAGGTTGTGGATTTGCTGGAATTGAATGTGCTTTATTCTTAGCAGGACACGGGATTAAAGTACATGTTTTCCAAATGCACAGGGACTATAAATGTAACTGCGATAGATGTACAGGTAAAATTGATGGGCAGAAGGAAGAGATGTGGAAGGGTCTACTTAAAAGAGAGCTGTCCTTTCTTGGCTCGCCTCTTATAAAGGAAGAGGAAAGACTGACTCGAGAGGGCTATGGTGGATGCTTGGCTTCAAGGCTACTTGCCTATGGAGAGGATTTGGTCAAAAAAAATGAAAATATTGAATATTTTGAGGCAGGAATCTCTCAGGTAAACCCTCGTGAGATTAATATCATTGCGACTGGCTCAAATACCGATGAGGGTATGTTTGAATATTTGACCAATAAGTTTGGATCTATGCGATGCTTTAGGCACTTACAGGTTAATCCTGTAATAGATAATATTGATACCTCACTTTGTTGTAGGCGTGAGGGAGATGATGGACACCTTTTTCTTCCGCTTGAATATAGTGAGTATCTAAATTTTGTTAATGCAATTATTAAGGAAGTTAACAGGCTTGACGAGGCAAGGCTTAAGTTTTGTCAAAACACAATAGAGGAGCTAGCCTGCAGAGGTAAGGATGCACTTAAAAATTATGCCTTAATGCCTATTTATCTTGAGGGGGTAAAAGAAAAACCTTATGCCGTTATCACTCTTAAAAAAGTGAATACAGGCTATAGCATTGAAGGGTTTTCGTCTAAGCTAAACAGTCAAAGCCAATTAAACATTTTAAAAAGTTTAAAAGCTTTTGAAAATATCACTTTGCTTAAAGAAAGTGGTGTTGAAAATGCGGTATATATAAATTCAAAATATGTTATTAATGAATTTAATCAAAGCTTGCAAGATCACAATCTGTTTTTTGCAGGTTCTATTTTGGGGCTTAGCAGTTATTACGATTGCATCGCAAGTGGGCTTTATACTGCGATGAATGTTTATAAATATTATAATGGGAAGAAAATGATAGCTCTTCCATCATCAAGCATAATTGGAAGTCTAGCTAAAAAAGTTATCAATTCCAATTTGCTTAAAAGAAATAATAATTGCGAAAATTATGACATTTTAAAGCAAGATGATTATTACAGCCCGACAGTTATTGAAAAACTCTTTAATAGGTCGGTGGAAAGTCTTGTACGATTTAAGGAGGAATATTCTAATGGAAAGTATGTTTAGAGGTACAACGATCTGTGGCGTAAAAAAGGATGGCAAGATTGCCCTTGCAGGCGATGGTCAGGTTACAATGTCTGAAAGTGTTATCTTTAAATCAAACGCTCACAAAGTAAGAAGAATATATAATGATAGCGTAGTAATAGGCTTTGCAGGTTCTGTTGCCGATGCTTTTTCGCTATGTGAAAGGTTTGAAAATATGTTAAACAAATTTTCTGGAAATCTTATGCGTAGTGCAGTGGAACTTGCTGGCACTTGGCGAGAAGATAAGGCATCAAGACAACTTAACGCTATGATGATTGTAGCTGACAAAGACCAGCTTTTGATAGTTAGTGGCACTGGCGAAGTTATAGAACCTGATGACGATGTTTGTGCTATAGGCTCTGGCGGGAATTACGCTTTGGCAGCGGCTAAAGCCTTAAAACAAAACACCAACCTTTCAGCTAAGGAGATAGCACAAAAGGCACTAGAAATTGCCGGTCAAATTTGTGTATTTACAAATGACCATATTACCATAGAGGAGGTTTAAGATGAATTTAACACCAAGACAAATAGTAGAGGAACTTGACAAATACATAATAGGGCAAGCAAAGGCAAAAAGAGCGGTGGCAATCGCTTTAAGAAATAGATATAGAAGGAGCCAACTTCCAAAAGAACTTAGAGAGGAAATAACTCCTAAAAATATCATTATGCGAGGTCCAACTGGCGTAGGTAAAACTGAAATTGCAAGAAGGCTTGCCAAACTTGTTGGAGCACCATTTATAAAGATTGAGGCGACTAAGTATACCGAGGTAGGTTATGTAGGCCGTGATGTTGAAAGTATGATTCGTGATCTTGTGGAAGTTGCTGTAAGAATGGTCAAAGATGAAAAGGCACACGAGATAGAATCAAAAGTAAGTCCTATTGTTGACAGCAAGTTGATAGACGCCATCTGTGATACAAGAAGGGCAAATGATATTGCCGTTGACAAAACAGTTATAACCGAAGATTACAAAGCTGGCAAACTAGAAAATGAGCAGATTGACATCTTGGTCTTAGATAATCCAAAGCCTATGGTAGCAGTTGGTGGACCAGAGATAAATATTGGCTCTATGTTTGATGGACTTCTTCCACAAAAAAGGAAGAAAAGAAGGATGAGCGTTCAGCGAGCAAGAGAACTTATTACAGCTGAAGAATGTGATAGAATTATTGATAAAGATAACGTCTACGCTGAGGCTATTCGCAGAACGGAAGAAGAGGGAATTATCTTTATCGACGAGATAGATAAAATTATCGGTAAGTCTGGAGGCTCTAACAATCAAGACGTATCACGAGAGGGCGTTCAAAGAGATATCCTTCCAATTGTCGAGGGCAGTACGGTGGCAACTAAGTATGGCAATGTAAAAACTGATTTTATATTGTTTATTGCCTCGGGTGCTTTTCACGTTTCTAAGCTTGAAGATATGATTCCAGAACTTCAAGGTCGTTTCCCTATCAGAGTTGACCTTGATAGCTTGACAAAAGAGGACTTTAAGCGAATTTTAAAAGAGACAAAAAATTCAGTTTGCCTGCAGTACGCCTCAATTTTAAAAGTAGATAATATTGACCTTCAGTTTACAGATGATGCAATCGATGAAATTGCAGATATCTCGGTTGCAGAAAATGAAACAAGCGAAAATATTGGTGCAAGAAGACTTCATACAGTTATGGAGGCACTGCTTGAAGATATTTCCTTCAATGCAACAAATGAGCTTCCTCTTACAACCGTTAAGATTGACAGAGGTTATGTTCAAAACGCTTTTAAGGAAACTAAAAAGAAGTTTGATTTAAAAAAATATATCCTATAATTTTATTTGCTTAAAAAGCTAGATTAAATTAAAACTTTTTGGTATAATAACTATATGGATAATAGTCGAACTGAAAGCTTATTAGGGGCAGATAATCTTAAAAAGTTAAAAAATGCCCACATCACAGTAGTAGGCTGTGGCGGTGTAGGAGGCTATGCAACAGTTTTTCTTGCAAGGGCGGGGATAGAAAATTTCACTTTAATAGATTTTGATAAAATTACTTCTAGCAATATAAATAGGCAGATTATAGCTTTTGAAAACACCGTTGGCAAAAGTAAGGTTGACGAACTTAAAAAAATGGTGGTTGCAATCAATAGTAAGGCTAAAGTTAAAGCTATTGAGGCAAAAGCAAATAAAACTAATCTTGCAAGCCTTATCAAAGACACTGATATAGTTATTGACGCTATAGATATTGTGGAAGATAAACTAGCCCTTATCCTCTATTGCAAAGAGAATAATATAAAGCTTATCTCGGCAATGGGGGCAGGAAATCGCTATGACGAGCCGAACTTTTTTGTAACTGATATTTTTAAAACTCAGAACGATGGGCTTGCCAAAGTAATCAGGAAAAAGTTAAGAGAAAATAATATTGACAGTCTTACAGTTGTTGCCTGCAACTCAAAGCCACAAAAGGTTGAGGGCGTAGTTGGTAGCATAAGTTATTATCCAGCAGTCAGCGGGGCGGTAATTGCCTCGGCGGTAATAAATAAAATTATAAAGGGGGAGTTATGTTAGAAATAGAAGAAAAAGATTTTGAAAAACAAGTTGAAAAAGGTGTAACCTTGGTAGACTTTTTTGCCACTTGGTGTAATCCTTGTAGAAGGATGGCTCAAATTTTGCCAGATATTGAAAGTGAACTTGAGGGCAAGGCAAAGATTATTAAAGTTGATGTTGACAAGTGCGAAAAGCTTGCAAGAGAGTATGGAGTTATGTCAATTCCAACCCTTATCATCTTTAAAGACGGCAAGGAGCAAGAAAAACATATCGGCATCTGGCAGTCAGACGATTGTGTTAAAGCCATCAAAAAATATATTTAGTTTTAGTAAAGTGCCTACTTTTTGTAGGCATTTTTCATTTTATTAAGCCTATTAAAAAGATTTATTATTGACAATCTGACCTTGCCGTGATAAAATATAACAAAAGGGGTTAATTATGGCTAAAAAAGTTTATTTAGATAATGCGTCTACAACTTATGTGTCAAGCGAAGTGCTTGCCGAGATGCTCCCATGCTTTAATGCTATCTATGGCAATAGCAATTCTCTTCATAGCTATGGACGGGAGGCAAGTGCTATCGTAGATAGGGCAAGAGATAGGATTGCAAGAGCCATCAATGCTAGCAAGTCAAATGAAATCTATTTTACCTCTGGTGGTACTGAGGCTGATAACTGGGCAATAAAAGGGCTTGCCTATGCCTATGCAAATAAAGGTAAACATATCATCACAAGTGCAATTGAACACCACGCAGTGCTTGACGCTTGCAAACAACTTGAGCAGGAGGGCTTTAGTGTAACCTATCTTCCTGTTGACAAAACTGGTCTTGTTGATATGGCAGAGCTTATCCACGCAATAAGAAAGGATACTACTATAGTTTCCATTATGGCAGTAAATAATGAAGTGGGAACAATCCAAAACGTCAAGGCAATAGCCAAGATTGCTCACGACTATGGTCTAATTTTTCACACCGATGCAGTTCAAGCAATCGGAGCTATCAAGCTTGATGTTCAAGATATGGAAATTGATGCACTGACGCTATCAGGACATAAAGTATATGGACCAAAAGGTGTGGGCTGTCTATACTTAAAAAATGGGATAAGAATTGAAAACCTTATCTCAGGTGGCAATCAAGAGCGTGGTAGACGTGGTGGAACGCTAAATGTTCCTGCAATTGCTGGGTTTGGCAAAGCGGTAGAAATTGCTGTGAGGGATATGTCTATCAATCAGCAAAAGTTAAGAAGTGAGCGAGATTATTTTTTAAGAAACCTTGAACAAAAGGTAAAATATATTCACATAAACGGACATCCACAACAGAAGGTTAACGGTATACTTAATATCTCTTTTGAGATGGTAGATAATGAATCACTGCTAATGCTTCTTGATATGGAAGGGGTGGCAGTATCAATTGGCTCGGCTTGTACTTCAAATTCTACCCAGCCATCACACGTGCTGAAGGCTATGAATATAGATGAAGATGCGATAAAATCGTCAATAAGGATATCCTTTGGCAAGAATACTAGTCGAAGTGACATTGAATATGTAATTGATGCAATAGAAAAGTCGGTTGACAAGCTTAGGTCAATTTCAGCAGTAACAAAGGCAGGGAGAAGATAATATGTATAGCAATGAAGTATTAAAAAGATTTAAGGCTCCAAGATATGCTGGTGGATTACGAGGAGCAAACGGAACAGGCAGAGCAGAAAATAGTGAGAGTGGCGACTTGGTAAAGATATATATCTTTGTAGATAACAACGAAACTATTGCCACTGCAAGATTTAAAGCTTATGGCGGGGTAAGCACAATCGTTGCTTGCGATGTAACTTGCCAAATGCTTATAGGCAAGTCTCTTGATGAGGCTTTAAGCCTTACCACTAGCGATATTATGGAAAACATAGAAGAGGGCATACCAGAAAACAAAGCTTATTCCTTTGCACTAGCTGAAGAGGCTGTAGCAAATGCGGTAGAAGATTATTACAAGAAAAAAGAAAAAGAAGAGAAAAAACTTGGTTTATAAAAACATAGGGCAAAAGTAAAAAAACTTTGCCCTATTTTTTATTGTCTATGTTTTAGCTGATTTTTTAGTATGTATATTATTTAAAATTTTGCAAATACTATCTGCAAGGAGGGTGCTATGAAAGATGTAATGATGCTTCTTGGCTTTAGTATGGGGCTTTTGACGGGTGCACTTTTATACAAATATTCGCAAGGTGCAAAAGATGTTATTGACCAAGGCGAGAAAAAGCTAGTAAAAAGTGCCAAAAAGATGGAGCAAAAAGCAGAAGAGAGTATGCAAGACTTAGAGAAAAAAGTCAAGGACGGTGTAAAGAATATTGAAAATAAAATGAAAAATTAGCATAGAGCATCAAGCAAAACTTGATGCTTTTTATTTGCAAAAGTAGATCAAAAAAGGCAGACATTTTAGCCTGCCTAGAATATTTCAAGACCGAGAACTTGGCTTGATAAGAATTTACCAACTGCCTTGCAAAATTTTAGCTCCACCAAAGCTACCTTATGGCACACCAAAGTGTCTCCTTAATGATGCTACCGTCAGGTCCTGACATGTTTCAAAGATTTTGATTGCATAAGACCTTGATTTCATCACCAAAACTTTGCATACATATTTGACAAAATCAAACCGCACGCAAGCGTTCAATCCCACTATAGCGGATTGTGGGTTACAGAGCACCGCTAACTCTCCATCTATCTCGGCTTTATTATTATAGCACAAAAAAAGCTTTTTTGCAATAAAAAGTATAAAAAATAAAGGTTTTTATAGTCAAATAATTAAAATTTTTAATTTAATTTGTAAAAATAAATTGTAAAAAGCTGATAATTGGTTAAATTGATTATGATTTTTTGATAGTTTGTGCTATTATATAAAAATAAACGGAGTTAGAAGTGAAAGAATTAAATAAAAGCAATGCAAAAAGATTTCTAGACGCTTATAATAATATTGATTATGCACTTAAAACTAGATATGGCTTAAATAGAGCTATGGGCTTTTCTGACTTAATCAGAAAATCGGTAGTTGTAAATTATGTTGTTAGAAAATATGAGGATGAACTTATTGATTATGGTAGACTTAGAAATGCAATCATTCATAACAACAATGAAAATTATATTATTGCCGAGCCTCACGATGCTGTGGTTGAAAATATAGAAAGGATTGAAAAGTTACTCACAACGCCACCAAAGGTTTTGGAAACTGTTGGAAGTAAGGAAGTTGTGCTAACCTATGCTGGAAAAAGTATGCGAGAGGTTATTGTGTTGATGGCAAGCTCCAACTTTAGCAATATTCCTGTATATAAAGACAATCAGCTGATTGGTGTGGCAAATGGTCAAAAGATAATCAACTCTATGGGGCAATTCCTTCTCTCTGGCGGAAAGTGTTCTGCATTTTTAGATAATGTTCAAATAGAGGATATGCTTTCAACACTACAAAATAGCAATTATTATTGCGTAAAAAAAGCCGATTGCACAATTGAAGAGGCTTTAAATGAATTTAACAATAATCATAAATTGCTGGCAATTTTATTTACAAAAAATGGGCTTGAAAATGAACTTCCGCTTGGAATTATGACAGGAGCAAATGTGGTAGAAGCTCAAAAGATACTTGAAAATTATTAATCTGTAAAAAATTATTGACAAAAGCAAGATTATTGATTAAAATAATCTTAACTTGAAATGCGTAGATGAAAGACAAGACTGTTTTTCTTAATTTCTTACAGAGAGTTGTTGGCTGGTGGAAAACAACAGAAGGGGAAAATGGTTATCACTTTCGGAGTTGCAATATTGAACAGCTGTAGGCTTATTAGATATTGTCGGGAATTCCCGTTATAGAAGATGCAAGTGAAAGCTTGCTAAAGTTTACAAGTGGTAATAAAGCCATATTAGGTTCTTGTAGCTTAATATGGTATTTTTATTTTAAGGAGACGAAGATGTATAAAAAAGTTGATTCTAAACTTGATTTTGTAAAGAATGAAGAAAAAATCTTAAAATTTTGGGAAGATAACAAGATTATAAACAAAGCCCTTTCTTTAAATAAGGATAGTGACAAAAGTTTTGTGCTTCACGATGGGCCTCCAACAGCAAATGGCAAACCACACATAGGTCACGTGCTTACTAGGGCTATGAAGGATATTATTCCTAGATTTAAAGCTATGAAAGGCTACTATATCTATCGTAAAGCAGGCTGGGATACTCACGGACTGCCAGTTGAAGTGGAAGTTGAAAAAGAACTTGGCTTTAACGGCAAAAAAGATATAGAAAATTATGGAATAGACAAGTTTATTGAGCTTTGTAAAAATTCTGTTTGGAAATACAAGTCAATGTGGGAGGACTTAACTAAAAAGGTGGGCTACTGGGTAGATATGGATAATCCATACATTACCTATGAAAACAGCTACATTGAAAGTATATTTTGGGCATTAAAGGAGATGGATAAAAAAGGACTTATCTATCAAGGGCATAAAGTAGTGCCATACTGTCCAAGATGCGGAACTTCACTTTCTAAAGCAGAGCTTGAAAATGGCGATAATTATAAGATTTTAAAAGAAAATTCAGTCTATGTTAAGCTAAAAAGTTTGGAAGAAGATAATACATATTTTCTCGTTTGGACAACAACGCCTTGGACTCTTCCATCAAATATTGCACTTTGTATGAACCCAAATGAAGATTATACCAAGTTTTCTTTTGAAGGCAAAAACTATATTATGCTTGATAGCTTAATTCCAACCTTGTTTGACCAAGATAAGATAACTAGGATTTATACCAAAAAAGGCAGTGAGTATGAATATCATAAATATATCCCTCTTTTTGACTATGTTAAAGATGAAGTGCAAAAAGGTTATTTTGTGATAGTCGATGACTATGTTACAACCGAAGATGGTACAGGTATCGTTCATATCGCACCAGCTTTTGGCGAAGATGACTATAAAGCTGGCGTAAAATATGGTTTAACCTTTATTCAGCTAGTCGATGAGGGTGGGAAAATGAGCGACAAGACCGACTTTGGCGGTATGTTTGTTAAAGAAGCAGACAAACTTATCATCGAAAAGTTAAGTAAGGAAGATAAATTATTTAAGGTGGCACCGATAGAACACTCTTATCCACATTGCTGGAGATGTAAAAGTCCACTGTTGTATTATGCACAAGATGCGTGGTTTGTAAGGACTACCGCTATTCGTGATCAACTTGTTGCAAATAATCAGCAGATTAACTGGATACCTGAGCATATCAAGAATGGTCGAATGGGCAACTTTCTTGCCAGTAATATCGACTGGAATATATCACGAAATCGTTATTGGGGAACGCCTCTTCCATTTTGGAAGTGTGAAAATGGGCATATCCACGTGATAGGAAGTGTAGAAGAGCTTAAGAAACTCTCAGGCGTGCAAGGAGATTTTGACCTTCATAAGCCAACTTTAGATAAAATAACCTTTGCTTGTCCAAAATGTGGCAAGCAAATGAAGAGAACGCCAGAGGTTATGGACTGCTGGTTTGATAGCGGTTCGATGCCATTTGCTCAGTATCACTATCCGTTTGAAAATAAAGAGACTTTTGAAAAAGCCTTTTGTGCCGATTATATAAGTGAGGCTATTGACCAGACAAGAGGGTGGTTTAACACACTTTTATCAGTTAACATCGCCGTTTTTGGTAAGTCGCCCTTTAAGGCTTGCAATGTTTTAGGCTTGGTACTTGATAAAAATGGACTAAAAATGAGTAAGAGCTTAAAAAATGGTGTAGATCCTTGGGAAGTACTCTTAAATTATGGTGCAGACGGTGTACGATGGTATTTCTTCTCTAGTTGCAATCCAGCACAAGGACTGCCGTTTATTGAAGAAAATCTAGTAGACTTGCAACGCAAATTTATGGGCACACTTTGGAATGTATACTATTTCTATGTGCTTTATGCTGAGATTGATAAGGTAGATCCAACAAAATATAGCCTAAAGGACTGCAAACTGTCTTTTCTTGACAAGTGGCTACTGTCTGACTACAACGCTTTGATTAAG
Source organism: uncultured Bacillota bacterium (assembly GCA_949296805.1). Classification (GTDB taxonomy): domain Bacteria; phylum Bacillota; class Clostridia; order Christensenellales; family UBA1242; genus Caccovivens. The sequence goes on from CASFPO010000012.1 coordinate 36,542, forward strand.
CTTGTTGACTCAAGCCTTGAAAAATATGATATGCAAACTCCAGCTAGAGCAATAAGTGACTTTGTTGACAGACTTTCAAATTGGTATATTAGACGTTCTCGTGAAAGATTTTGGGGTAGCGAAGAAAGTGAAGATAAAAAGTCCGCCTATAAAACTCTATATGAAGTGCTTGTTAGCTTAAGCAAACTTATTGCAACTTTTGTGCCTTTTATGGCTGAGGAAATATATCAAAATCTAGTAAGAAGTCTTGACAAAAACGCTCCAGAGAGCGTACATTTCTGCTCTTATCCTGTGGCAGATGAAAATATGATTGACAGTAAACTTAATCAAGGTATGGATAAGGTGCTAGAGATAGTCAATCTTGGCAGAGCGTGCAGAAGTGCAAGCAATGTTAAAAATCGTCAACCTCTTGCAAAGGTAATCGTATGCACAAATAAAGAGTTAAACCTTGACCAAGAACTAAAAGCCTTGATTTTGGATGAGCTAAATGTTGAGGCTATTGAAGTGTTGCACAACGCAGATGAATATGTCTCCTACGAGCTTAAACCACAGCTTCGCACAGTTGGGCCAAAGTATGGAAAATTGCTTGGCGGAATCAAGCAGTATCTTCTAGGCGCTGGCAGTGTTGAAAATGTAAACAAAGTGCGTCAGGGCGGTACGTTAACCTTTAAAGTTAATGGACAGGAAGTTAACCTTACACAAGACGACCTTTTGATAGGGCTTAAAAATAAAGAGGGCTTTGCAAGTGAAACAAATGGCGAAATGACGGTTGTGCTTGATACAAACTTAAGCCAAGAGCTAATAGAAAAAGGTGTGGTAAAAGAGTTTATAAGCAAAGTACAAAACTTGCGGAAGGAAAGCGATTTTGAAGTTGTTAATCATATAAAGATAGAGCTTTCAGGAGATAAACAGCTGATTGATATGTTACTTTCCTACCAAGATATCATCAAAAAAGGTACACTTTGTGACTTGTTGAAAGAAGGGCAAGAAGGAACAAACTCAATGACTTTTGAATTTAATAATTTTAGTGTATCAGTTAAAATTGCTAAAATTTAATAAATAAAATCAGCTTAACCTATAATTAAGCTGATTTTTTATAAAAATAATATTAATTAAATAAAAAATTCATTAAAAAATATAAAAAATAAACAAAAATAAAAAAAATAATTAAAAAATTAAAAATTACTTAAAAAATTAATCAAAAATATTAATATTATACAAAAATAAAATTTTTGTAAATAAGGCAATTATTTTATTGAATTAATTAAAACATTTTGTTATAATAAAATAAAGGATAAATATGAAATTAGCAAATTCTTGGCAAGATTATAAGGTTCTTGCAACAGGCGATGGAGAAAAACTTGAGAAGTGGGGAAAATATAATTTATTAAGACCTGACCCTCAAGTTATTTGGCACGCAAAAAATAAACTTTCAGAATATAAAAATTTGGATGGGCACTATCTTCGCTCTAGCTCTGGAGGAGGTAGCTGGCAGTTTTTTAACAAAGTACCAGAGCAGTGGACCATTGGGTGGAGGGATTTACAGTTTATTATCAAACCGATGGGGTTTAAACATACTGGAATTTTTCCCGAGCAGGCTGTAAACTGGGATGAGCTTTCAAAACTTATAAAAGAGGCAAATAGACCAATAAAGGTGCTAAACCTTTTTGCATATACTGGAGGTGCAAGTGTAGTTTGCTCTAAAGCAGGGGCAAGCGTAACCCACATTGACGCTAGCAAGGGTATGGTAGAGCGTGCAAAAGAAAATGCAAAATTAAATAATTTAGATAATATCCGCTTTATTGTTGATGACTGTGCAAAATTTATTAACCGTGAGATAAAACGAGGCAACTTTTATGACGGGATAATTATGGATCCGCCAAGTTATGGCAGAGGCACAAATGGCGAAATGTGGAAGCTTGAAGATAACCTCTTTGACTTTGTAAAATTAACTAAACAAGTTCTGTCAGATAAACCTCTTTTTGTACTGATTTCTTCCTATACTACAGGACTGCAAGCAAGTGTACTAGCTAACATTTTAACTTTAGTATTTGGCGAAGGAAATATTGACGCTGATGAGATAGGACTGCCTACCCAAGAAAAAATTGTATTGCCGTGCGGAACTAGGGGGATTAAAATATGGAAATAAACGAAAATTTAACTAAAAACCAAGTAAAAACACAAAAAAATCAAGTAAATTCAAATAAAAACTTTGACTATAAAGATTTAATTATTTTATACGAGGATAATCATATAGTTGTAGTTGTCAAGCCACAAAATATTCCATCTCAAGCTGATAGCTCTGGCGACAAGGATATGCTAAGTTTAGTTAAACAATATATAAAAGAAAAATATAATAAAGAGGGCGAGGCGTTTATAGGGCTTGTTCATAGGCTAGACAGACCTACAGGTGGAATAATGGTGTTTGCCAGAAATTCAAAATCTGCAAGTAGACTTTCTGAGCAAATCAAAAACAATCAGACGAGCAAGGTCTATTATGCGGTTACTACAAAGGTGCCACAGGAAAGGAGTGGAACTTTAATAAATTACCTTAAAAAAGATGAAAAAGATAATATTGTTAAGATTGTGCCACAAGGCGAAAAAGGTGTAAAAAAGGCAGAGCTAAGGTATAGGGTATTGCAAACAGAAAAGGAACTTGCTTTAGTAGAGGTCAAACTTGTTACTGGTCGCTCTCATCAGATCAGGGTGCAGTTTGCAGGTATTAACGCCCCGCTGTATGGCGATAATAAATACGGAAAAGACAAGAACAAAAGGTCAAGCAATTTAGGGCTTTGGGCGGGCAGACTTGAATTTTATCATCCTACTACCAAGCAGAAGATGACCTTTGCCTGTCCTCCCGATGAAAATGTTGAGCCTTGGAAGTATTTTTATATGGAAAAGTATTTTTTGAAATGAAATTAAAAAGAGGTATCTAGTATGAAAAAGAGAAATGAAATTGAAGAAAAATATACTTGGGACTTAAGCAAATTATGTAGCGGAAAGGAAGAATTTTACAAAAATACCAAGCAAATTAATGAATTTTTACCAAAAATCAAGGCTTTTGAGGGTAAATTAAACAACAAAGAAAGTATTTTGCAATATTTAAAGTTAGAGGAAGAATTCACAAATTTTGTTGAGCCTGTAGCCTTGTACTGCCAGTTAAAATCAGTTGAAGTGCTTTCTGATAGCGAGAGGCAGGAGATGAAGCAGGTGCTATCAAGCGTGCTAAACAATGTTTCCATTGAAACCTCTTTTGTCGCAAGCGAATTAAATAAGCTGTCAAATAGTCAACTCGATGATATTATAAATGATAAAAGATTTAAAGATTACGATAGAGTTTTTGAAAATATTAAGAAAAATAAAAAACATATGCTCTCTAAAGCTGAAGAAAAATTGCTCTCTGGTATGAATTTTTTGTCTGGCTTTTCTTCCAATATGGATATGCTCAGCGATGTAGATATGAATTTTGGGTCTATCAAAGACAGCAAGGGTAAACTTTATGAGCTTAACCATTCAAGTTATTCTTCTCTTGTTCGAAGTGGAGATAGAAAGTTAAGAAAACTTGCCTTTGAAAAGATGAACGGAGCATACGGCAAATATATCAACACCTTTGCAAACAACTATATTAGTGAGGTTAAAGCAAATAGCTACTTTGCAAAGGTAAGAAAGTATAAAAACGCTCTTGAGCGAGAGCTTGATAATGACGAAGTAGATAAAAAAGTTTATACAACCCTGCTAAAACAGGTAGAGCGAAATCTTGACCTATTATTTGATTATTTTTCTGTTAAAGGCAAAGCACTTGGCTTAAAAAGTTTATATATCTATGACACTTTAGCCGATGTTGGCAAAATCTCAGAGAAAAAGTATACCTTTGATGAGGCAATTGCTTTAATTAAGCGGGCAGTAAGTCCACTAGGCGAGGAATATGTTAGCCTTGTGCAACAAGCAAAAGATCAGCGCTGGATAGACGTCTATCCAAATGAAGATAAAAGCTCGGGTGCGTTTGAGACTGGCATATATAACTACCATCCTTTTGTAATGACCAATTTTAATGGCTCGCTTGACGATGTTTTTACCTTAGCGCACGAATTAGGTCACGCAATGCACACCTATTTTTCAAACAAAGCTCAACCTCAACCAAAGGCAGATTATCCAATTTTTTTAGCCGAAATTGCTAGCACTGCCAACGAGATGCTACTTATAAATTATCTGCTTTCTAGTGCAAAAGATAAACAGAATAAGATTGCTTTGTATAACAAATTATTCGACCAAGTTAAAGGCACAATTTTTAGGCAGACAATGTTCTCTGAGTTTGAAGAGAAGGTGCATAAAATCTATGATAGCGGGGAGGCACTAACTAAAGATGTGCTTTGCGGAATATATTTTGTGCTTAATCGAAAGTATTTTGGCTCTGTCAAACTTATCGACCAAATAAAATATGAATGGGCAAGAATACCACACTTTTTTAATGCCTTTTATGTGTTCAAGTATGCCACTGGTCTTATAAGTGCAATAACTTTTACTAACAAAATTTTATCGCAAGAGCAAGATGCAGTAGACAATTATCTCAACTTTTTATCATCAGGCTCAAGCAAAAACCCTGTACAAATCTTAAAGGAATGTGGCTGTGACCTAACCGAAGAGGCAACCTTTGACTCTTGCTTTAGCTACCTTAAAAATATGTTACAAGAGTGGAAAAATTTGGATAAATAAAAAAGAGAGGAGATTTAACCTCACGGGTTAGAGCACTCTCTTTTTTAATTAAATATTATTATTTAATTATTTAATTATTTATAATTATTTTAATTAATTAATTTTTATTTTTTATTTTTTAGCCTTAAATTATTAAAATTATATGTTTTTTTCACATTTTTTTGATATTTTTTATGTTTTTTTAATAAATAATAATGTTTTTTATTAAAGCTTTTTAAGTAAATAAACATATAAATTCCAATAAAAATTGTTATTATTCCAATAAATATTCCAAATAATGTGTTATATAAAATATAGTCGCCTGTATTGTCTGGTAGGGCAAGCAAAGCAATTTGGGTAAGCACGAGTGATGAAAGTGCCGAGCATACATTTATAAGTTTTAAGGCTACTAACAATAAGTCTTTAGAATTTTTTGTTTTAATCAGTCCTCTTATTGAAAAAAATATTTCACAAAAGGCAATAAGGGCAATTGTTATTGCAATTATAAGGTCATAACTTTGTGTGTGGGAGTCAAGAAAAATTTGCACAATATACAATAGATAAACAAGCCCTGCAATTATTAACATACTTGCAATCTGCTGAAAATATTTTTCTTCCTTGAACTGAGTTTTGGCTTCTTTTCTGCCGTCAAAGTAGGAGTATTTTGCTAAGGCTATACAAATGGTATAAAAACCACTTAGGGCAAGAAAGTAAGAGGATATAAAAAAAGCAAACAATAATTTCATAACAGCCCAAGCAAAGTTTGCCGACATTGAAACTTTGTTATTTATAGTCGTCTTATTTTTATAGGGTAAATTTTTATAATTTTTCAAAAAATTTTTTAGCGACATACCTATTCCTTTAGTAAATTTTATTATATCATAGTTTGCAGACTTTTGAAATGAATTTATAAAATATTTTTTAAAAGATTTTGCAAAGCTATTGCAAAATGTAAAATATTTGTGTTAAAATAAATCAAAGAGGGAATATGAATAAAAAAATTGCACGAGGAAGAGATAAGTTAAACGGAATTGTAGGTTCTACTATAAAAAAGGACAAACAGTCGCAAGTCGATAAAGAAATTAATGCCTATATCACGTCTGGAGAAAATACAATGTCACTATTGCAACTAGCTGAAAATTTGCAAGAACTTGGCATACCGCCACAAGCTGTAAAAAGAGTCACAAAAAATGCTATAAAAGACCAGATAAGCCAACATAACAAGCATAGTCTTTATATAAAGTCAAGTATGGAGGAGCTTACCCGATCTTTTAATGCCGATTGTTTTATAGAAAGACAATGGCAATATCTTCCAATTGTGTTAAATGATATCGATTATCTAACCTTAAGTGAACAAGAAAAATTTCCAATTTATGTGGAAAGATATGATTATTCTGAACCACTATATAAATTTAAAAATAATATAAATTTTCAAAATGAAACTTCTTTTAAAGAGAAAAAAATTCAAAGCTCAAATGACGCTCAATTTTTTATCAATAAAGAAGAAAATATGATCTTTGCTAGGGTAACCAATATGCACTTTGCACCAATTAGTTATCGCTTAATAAAACAGGCAAAGAAGACTCTTTCACAAGAGGAGCATAAAAAGCTTGTTTATAATCAAGAATTATATAATAGATCATTTTCAATTTCCTTTTATATTTTGCTTGACGGCGACCCGAAAAAATGTCACGGATTTTTAAGATATGATAGTTCTTCTTTTCCTCACAAAAATATCTTTTTGTATAATGACGCTCGCCAGCAAGTATATGGCTTAGAGGCACAAAGCCCACACTTTCATTTCCAGAATGAAGATGATGGACTTTTATGTATGAAAAAGACCAAAGATAGCAGTAAAAGAGTAAAATGGAAAACAGGGCGAAGTAACGCCATAGACTGCCAGCATTTAATAAGTTATCTTCAAAAACTAGACAACTTATCTTTTCAAGAGGTTGAACGTGACTTTTATTGTAATAAACATTACAATATGCCATTTCTTAAGATGAAGTTTCTTCATAAAAAGGTAAAAATTCGCTCAATTGAAAAAATAGTAGAACATTTTGTGCAAACAAGAGAAAGTCAAGAAGGTTTGCTAGCTGACAGCTTAAATAAAATTATGTCAAAGCCTAATTTTGAAAGTGATAAAGACCGCTCTTTTACTAAACTTATCTCAGCCCTTGAATATTTGCAAAATATCTATGATGAAAGAAAAAATACTTCCTCTCTTTCTGAGCTTGAAATGCTGTCAAACCTTGAAGTTGAGGTTGCCTCTGAGGTAGTAAACTCTATCACTAGCAGTCAAAATAAGATACTTGAAAAAAATTACCAACCAAAATATGTGATAGATGGAAAGTTTTTGAATAACGATTTTGAAGAAAATGAACTTGAATCTGAATTTAGTGACACAGCTGAAAAGCTTGAAGAGGATGGAGAGGATTTTGTTAAAGAGGTAAACTATGGGAAGCAATAATTGTCTAGAAATTTTAAAAAATTATAATTTAACCACACAAAAAGTTTCAGAAAATAGATATTTTATAGATAGCAATATAATTTTTAATGGAAGTGCCTTGCCAGTCTACCTTGTAGAGATTGGACAAGAGGTCTATTTTGCTGACTATGCTCAACTATTAAAAAATTATCACATAACCAAAGAGCAAAAATTTTTGATGGGTAATATTTGCAAAAAATATGGTGTTGAATTTAATGACTTTAGCTTTTTGCTTAAAGTAAAAGATAATGTTTATAAAAGTTATAGCGATTTTTTAAAGGTTTTGGTGGCGTGTCTTGTAATTGTTGAATAAATGTTTTATAAAATTTGTTTTTTTTGTAAAGATTTGATATACTTGTTTTACGGAAGGAGACATATGGAAAATATAATTGTCGTTGATAATTTAACTCAAGATTATGGACATGGCAGAGGTGTCTTTGATGTCTCTTTTGTTGTTAAAAAGGGCGAGGTCTTTGGCTTTTTAGGACCTAACGGTGCGGGAAAGTCAACAACTATACGTCATATTATGGGTTTTTCAAAACCTCAAAAGGGCGACATCTATGTATTTAACCTTGAAAGCTTTTCAAATTACTACAAAATCCTAGATAAAGTGGGCTATCTGCCAGGCGAAATTGCTTTGCCTGAAGGCTTGACGGGCTGGGAATTTATTAAAATGATGTGGAGTTTGAGAGCTGTTGAAAATAAAGAGAGGCTTGAGTATCTACTTGATATGTTCAAGCTTGATCCGTCAGGAGAAACCAAAAAGATGAGCCTTGGAGATAAACGCAAGCTTGCCATAGTCACAGCTTTTATGCACGACCCTGAGCTTTTAATTTTGGATGAGCCAACAAGTGGACTTGATCCAGTTATGCAACAAACCTTTATCGACTTTGTCAAGCAAGAAAAAAAGAGAGGCAAAACTATCCTCTTATCTTCGCATATGTTTAACGAGGTTGAAGCAACCTGCGACCGTGTGGCAATTATTAAGGATGGCAAAATTGTTTCAGAGTTTGATACCAGCCAAATAACTCATAACGAAAACAAGAGCTTTGAAGTAGTGCTAAAAAATAAAGAAGATTTTCAAAAATTACTTAAAAATTTGCCAAAATTACATAAAAATACCATAAATATTAAAAAAATTTCAGTAAAATCCTATGATGAAGATAAAAAGTCGATTATTATAGCTGTAAATGATAAAGATATAAATTCGCTTGTTGCTATGCTTAGTGAGTTTAAGGTTGAAACGTTTACACAAGTTAAATTCACTTTGGAGGACTACTTTATGCAGTTCTACCGAGAAGATAAAAAGTTTAGGCTGGAGGTGTAGGTGTGCAAAGCGTAATTGTTGCTAAGGGTTTGACCAAAGATTACGGAGATGGCAGGGGTATCTTTAACTTAAATTTTGAAGTTAAAAAAGGAGAAGTTTTTGGCATTGTTGGCACTAATGGTAGCGGAAAGACCACCACTATTCGTCACATTATGGGCTTTTTAAAACCGCAGGCGGGAGAAGTTACTGTGCTTGGACTAGACTCGTGGAAGGACTCCTGTGAGATAAAAAAATATGTCGAGTATGTGCCAGGCGAGATTGCCTTTCCTGACCTTAATGATGGTACAACTTTTTTGAAGGCTCAAGCTGAGCTTTTAGGCTTAAAAAATATGGACTATGCTGGATATCTTGTCGAAAAACTACAACTTGACACTTCTGCTTCTCTTAAGCGAATGAGTAAAGGTATGAAACAAAAAACCGCTTTAGTTGCAGCGTTTATGGCAGATAAGGATATACTTATTTTAGACGAGCCTAGCACAGGGCTTGATCCACTAATGAGAGAAACCTTCATCGAACTTTTGCTGGAAGAAAAGGCAAAAGGAAAAACTATGTTTATGAGCAGTCAAAGTTTTGATGAGCTTGAAAGTGTGTGCGATAGGGTGGCTCTTATCTTTGGCGGAAGGATCATTGATATAGCTCGCATAAGCGATATACATAATAGTGGCTATAAAACTTATAAAATAGAGTTTACAAACAGAGAAGACTATCTTAAGTTTAAAAGACTCAAGTATCAAATTGTTAGAGACCAAGAAAAGTACAATCAAGTTACTATAAAGCTTGAGGAGGGCAAGTTAAATAGGCTGTTTAACACACTTAAAAATTATAAATTAAAGTTTATTGCTGAGATAAAATATAACCTTGAGAAATATTTTAAAGATGTTCTAGCAAAAGAATACGATAGACAAGAAGAGCTTTTAGAAAGTAAAGATATGTCGCCAAAAGAATTAAAAAAGACAATCAAACATCAACAAAAAGTGACCAAAGAAAAAGAAAATCTAGACAAGAAAAATCAAAAATTTTTCAATAAGCCTAAAGTTCAGGCGGAAAAAAGAGAATTAAAAGAGCATAAAAAAGAAGAAAAACATTCTAAGAAAAATAATGCATTAAAGGAGGATAGCGATGTTCAGTAAAGCACTTTTTAAACAATCAATGAAAGCGAATTGGGTAAAATGGGTTTCAGTTACACTCTCTACTTGTATTATGCTTGCAATAGTTATTATTGTGCTAGGCAATCTTGGAATAAACAATATTCGTGATTCGCTTAAAGGTGTATTCACTCAGGCAGACCAAGAAGCTCATTTAAAAACAAATGCACTAGATAGTTATGATTTGTTTCTCTCTTCGATTGAGCTTGAACATACTCTGCAAAATACCAGCGAAGAAAATCTTCAAAGTGCGTATGGGTTTATCACTCCATATTTAACTGAAGTTGACGCCTATAGACAAGAATATGGCGAGCCAGACGAAAATGCCCTGACTCAAATAAGACAAAGTGTAGCAGAAAAAAACGCACCTTTGCTATCGTTAGGTGGGTCGGTTATAGGTATGAGCTTTACACTTGAGGAAGCACAAGTATTTTTGGTAGAGCTTTACAAAGCCTTTGACCAAAATAGTTTTGTGGTAGATGAGCAATTTAGCGAAAATATGGTAGACCTGCTAAGAACTACCTATCTTAACCTTATTTATACCAATGCCTATCAACAAGCAATAAGTCAGCAAAGTACTCCTGAGCAGGCACAGTACTCGGCAAGCCAAATGCAAACACTTATAACAGGAGCAATGGGTTTGTATCAAGCTCCAGAGGGCGAATTTGACAGTAGCATCTATAAGCCAGAGGCTTTGGCAGGCGTGACTCAAATGTTACGGGATGTAACTTATAACAATTACTATAATCTCAGCCTTTCCTTAGGTACTCCTGATGAAGAGGCACAAGCGATGGCAAATCAGAATGCTATTGCAGTTAAAGTTATATCAAACAATTCTATAGAAACCTATGAAATTTGGCTAAACGACCTTACCACCAACGCTGAGGGCGAACCACTTGACTTAACTGAAGAAGAAATGGAAGCAGTGCTTGCCACTGCAAGACGGGAAGCTTGTGCAAGTATTACCGATCAGATAGATATTGAAGTGGCTGTAGCTTTAGAGGAACTTGGCAATATGGATATTTATGGACTGATAATAGGTTCAATTTTCTATAGAATTGCTGGACTGTTACTCCCTATGGTTTTTGTTATTATGACAGCTAACGGTTTGCTGGCAGGGCAGGTGGACAGTGGCTCTATGGCTTATGTGCTTTCAACTCCAACAAAAAGGCGTACTGTAACGGTAACGCAAATGACTTACTTGATTGTATCCTTGTTTGCTATGTTTGCTTTGCTTACTGTTACAAGTGTTATTGCTGTATGGATATCTGGAGGAAATGCCTTTGCAATAAACTATGCTCAAATTTTGCTTTTCAATCTTGGTGCATTTCTCACTATGTTCGCTTTTGCTGGATTTACCTTTATGTGTTCGTCACTATTTAATAGAACCAAATACTCGCTTGGAATAGGTGGAGGTGTAACCATATTCTCGCTCGTTTGTACAATTCTTGGACTTTTTGGCTCAACGGTTGTTCCGTCCGCTATGAGAATATCGGCTATGAACTTCTTTAACTACCTATCCTTGATAACCCTTTATGATACAGTGTCCATAATGGGTGGAAATTTAAGCTATTTGTGGAAGTTTGGAGTGTTACTTGCTGTCGGCATTGTTACCTTTATCATAGGTGTATTTAGGTTTGATAAAAAAGATTTGCCACTGTAGGATTACTTTAGTTTGCAAATAAGAAATGATAAACAATATTTAGTAGTAACACAAATTTTAAAAATAAAAATAAATTAGTATTGGTGGCAAAGGCTTAAAAGCCCGCTTAAGAAGCGGGGCTTTTATGTTTGTGCCAAGGTTTTGGCACAAACGGGGCTGAAAAATTTTCAGCCCCAGCCTTTGCCACAACTTTTGCTTGCAATCAAAATTATCAAAAATTTTTATATTCCAACACTGTTTCAGTGCTACTCTTAAGTTTGCAAAATCAATTATATACCAAAAATGCAAAAATTGTCAGAATTTGATTGACAAAAAACTATTATAGGGTGTAAAATAGGCTAGTAAGAAATATACTATAATTTACTCTTATAAAATTATGGAGCTATTTTTGATTTTCTCAGATAATTTTGCTTAATTTGAACAAAATATTATAAAAAAGAGGTTTAATATGTCGATAAAAATAAAAATATTCTCAATTCTGTCGGCGATTGCTTTAGTGGCTGGGATAGTCGTCTTTGGAGTGTATGCATTATCTCAAGTCTCTGTCAATGTAGGCGGAAGCGTAAACTTTAAAGCTGAAAATGTATACGCAAGAGTTACAGGAAGTATTGCCAACGCACAAAGCAATCCTTCGGCGTTTGATGTTACCTATTCAGGTAATGGCACAATAGGCGATGATACAATTTGGGATACTCTTAATCTTTTATTTAATGATTCAGCTACTCCAATAGTTATAACTATTGCAGTAGAAAATTTAAGCCTAGAAAATGGACTTACACTAAATCTTACCGATTCTTTGGCAAGTGCAACATATGAAAATTTTGGGAAAACTATACAAAGAGATAGCGTTGATTACACCAGCGGTAATGAAGTGGAACTTGCCCCAAGGAACAATGGAACAAACACCACTACTTTTAAAATAACATTATCGGTACTTAATAAAGGAATACCTCTTAGCAATGCAAAGTTTACTTATATTTTAAACCTCTTTAATGCTGAAGCGACTCCTGCTGTAGAGATAACAAATGTAGAAATTAATGACCTGACCCCAGATTCTACTTCTAGCTTCAATGGAGAGAAAAGTTTATATAGCAAATTAGACCTTTCTTCAATTACCTTTGAAACTGGCGAAACAGAAATAATTATTACAGAACGCTCACTACATTCAAATTATATAAAAAATATAGTCAGCTACAATGCCTTGCCAAATAATGTAATGGTGCATAGCACTAGTTTGTATTTACCACAAAGTTCAAGCGGGGGGGGTACTTCAACAGCCCGCCAGCTAAAAATTTATGTAAATAACGATACTGGCACTCCAACCACTGTCCCAGGTCTAGCAGTAAGTTTTGAAGAGAAACAGTCACTTCTTCAAAATGACACCATAAATCAATATTATTATGTAGAGATGGGAACAATTATGGGAGTTACTCAAAGTGAGTATATAAGGTGGAGATATTTTTCAAATGGAAGTACTCCATATGTCTATAACTCATCAACTCCACCAACTAGCTCAGGTTATTTTATCCTTGAGACTGACGTTTCAAGTGCAGTTGGTCGTGATGGCGAAAGCAATATGATAAATATGGTCTATAGCAATGAATTTCAATATAGTCAAGAGCCATGGACTCACAGGGAAAATGGCTGGAATAATATATATGCAAATGATTATGCGACAAGTGTTATAAGGCAGTATATAAATGGAAATACTGTCCAGCAAGGTTTTATAGGCTCTTCATATATTGCAAGTCCATTGGGGCGATCGGCAAATATGTTTACCGACTTTAATATAGATGCCGAAAATGATATAATTTATCAAGATATTATGGCTAGAAGTTTGCAAGATTTATATTCTGGTGCAGGCTATTCTGGCACTATGGCGTCTCCGTCTTTTCCTGATGTGACTTTTCCAACTTTTTATGATACAGCAACTATCGTTTATGAGCAAAACGATGTAGATAAATTTTGGCTACTTTCTTTTGAAGAAATGTACAAGCTTATTGGAAGTGAAAATGAAGACAGATTTTGGTTTGAAAGTGAAGAGGTTATCTACTACTGGCTAAGGTCTCCTTACACAGCAGCATATCCTGGTGCAGGAGTTCTTGGAGTACGCTTGCAAGGCAATATGGGACAAACACTTATCTATGGCTATGCGTGGGCAAGACCAGCCTTCCAATTTTCAGTTTAAATTAAATAAAAAAGCTAGAGATTCTAGCTTTTTTATCTTTAATTAAAACTTAACTTAAAGTATATATCTATTTTGACTAATCTTTTACATAAACTTGAACACAACATAAATTTTTAATAAAAATACTAGATAATCATATCTAGTATTTTCGCTTTTTGGAGCAGGTAATGGGAATCGGACCCACGAATTATGCTTGGGAAGCACACATTCAAATGGCTATAAGCCACTATTTTAAATACTTGTAGACTTTTTTGACTAAACTTTTGACTAAACTTTTTACACAGATTATACCACAAATCGTTCTATTTTAGAGTAGAAAACATCTAGTCTAAAATTTTTCATTTTTAATTTTTCCTCTTGATTTTCTGGTATGCATTTTGCAATTCCCATATCATATTTAAAAGTTGATTTTTTGTTTTTGACTTGAAATAATCAAACTCATATTTTTTTGTTGGATCATATGCCGGCGGTATCTCTGACTCGTCAATCTCTTCTGTAGATTTTGTCTCTATTTTCTTATCAACAAGTTTATCTATATCTTCTCCGCCATTTATTAGTTTTACTATTTGTCTTATCTCCCGGACTGTCTTATCGGGAGTGATTATCTTCTTGTTAATACAATCAATTATAGTTTTATCAGTCAAGGATAATAACTCAAATAATTTTGAAGGGCAAAAATCATCATACATAGTACTTATTCTTACACTCTGACCTGCTGGAACACAAAAACGTTCATAGCAATTCTTATATCTACTTACGGCTTTTTTGTCAAAGCCAAATTTTGCAAGCAATGAATAAGAATTGTAGTAACATCCATCTTTAGCGTTTTTAAATGTATGATTAAAATAATCCCAAATCTTATATACTCCCTCACAAGTTTTGGCAAAAACATTTTGATTACTTTTAAAAGCTTCTACCAAATTATGTAATAACCTAGTTATATCTTCATCCTCAAATTCAGGAATGTTTGTAATTTTAAAATTTTCCATTATTTTCTCCTAAAAATATTGACTTTTATATTTTTATATAATATAATACTAATAGATTCAACCAAGCCCAAAAGGCAATTTATTAAGCGGTGACGCTACACGGGTTGAATTTTTTTATTTAAATTTTTATTGTATCTTTCTCATATCTCCTCGTTAGTCAAATGGTGTTGCTTCATCTGTTGGAAGCAAACCATTTTCAATATTTAATTTTAAAGAATTATCAATCTTACAAACGCCTATATTATAATTATCAAAATATCTACTACTCTCAGAGCATTTAAACAAAATGTTTGAATGCATATATACTTTAAGATAATCACTATCTGGAGTTTCAAAATCGGCACCAACACATCTTCTTACAACATTAGGAACATTAAGGTTAGAAGAGTAATAGAACCTCTTTTTAAATGCATCAGTAGAGCCAAGTGCTTTGTCAATATACTTTTTGATATAAGAATTGCAACGCTCTCTACTAACTATTCGTGTGGCAGTTGTGAACCCATATATAAATGAAGTAATGTTATAAACAGTCAAGCCGTCAGTGTCTTTAAGTATATGTAAATGTTTAGTGTGATTAAAATATTTTTGGCTACATATTCCTTTCTTCTTTGTTGCCCAGTGACAACAAACTTTACCAGAGTTTACAAGCCCTAACTTTTGCCAAGGTACACCACCAATAACCATATGAAAATGAATTGTTTTTTCTTCGTCATCGTGACGCTCAACTACTGTAATATACCTTAATGTGGGAAATTGATGTTTTACATTATTAATAAAACGTACATATGCTTTATATACATCTTCATCATTATGCCTATGTATTTTTTCATTATCAAAGGTTAAAGTACAAAACCAATCAAAATCATTAACTTCAAGTAATAAACCTAAAAGTTTTCTTGAATACTCTATTGAGCAATATGCATTTTGTTGATATTCGGCCCTAGTATATGGTCTTACTTCACCAGTTAAATAATCTAATTTATATCGCACGCCGTCTATATCAACTGGACCGCACTTTTTTATTCGATTATTTTGCTTAACATAATACAAAGAAACATTTGTAAAATCTCTTCTTATCTCCTCTTTTTCAAAAAGAGCATATCTATCTTCTTCAATCATTTTTATGCTCCGTTTTATTCTTTTTTCAAAAAAGTATTCCGTTGAGTATATATATTGTCAAGTAGTGACCTAATTTTCTAACTAGGAGCCCGCAAAAGAAAGCATTCTTTTTGCAGGCTCCTAGTTCTAGTTAGAAAACTAAGGTTTATATTTTATGGAAAAGTGGAAAACTTACAAAGTTTACCACTTTACCACAAAATTGGTATGCTTCGGCTAGCTATGGAAATATGGAAAAGTCTACAACTTTACCACATTACCACAGCTAGCTGGATATATGGATAACTCGCAAATGTTAACTAAAGTTAAGATTTACTAAGAGTTACCCACATACCCACATACTTATGATTATGATCCAATCAAAATCATTCAATAAACCGTTCCGGGACAACAGGATGAGATTGACAATATTCTTCAATACCAACAGGACTATCATCATTCTTTTTATGAGGTATAAATTCATAATCTTTTATACCGCGCAAGAAATATCTATAGCCTGACTGGCTTTCATATCTGTCAAACACACATCCCTTAAATACATACTTTTGCAGATCTGATACTTTTTTCTTTAACTTATTGACTATCTTATCTGAACATACAGACGTACCAAGGTCCTTTACAAAAGAGTTGAGTTGATTGTCTGTCCAAAGCCAACGCCAATACCGCTTGTTTTTCAAATGCAAAATACGCTTAAACAATAGCCATCGCTTACTGTCATAACTTTCATAAACAAACAAAGTATACATCATAAGTCGGCGCCAAGAGGCATCAAGCTGTAACCATACCTGGAAGTCAATGATAATTGTTAAACCCCAGTGCCTAGCATATTTTGCTAGTGCTACTAAGTAAGGTGACATAGAGCGCCAGTCACGGCAATTTATTATATTATCAAACTCAGGTAGGAAAACTACAGAACCTCTAGGCACATACTGTACATCTTCTTTTAAATTTGGAAGTTTAAATTTCTCCGGGTCAATATACCAGGTCTCTACGTAAGGTTTTTTTGATAAGATTATAGAGTCTGAAGAAAAATATATAGTTTTATTTTTACACAAATGCAAATTAAAACCATTCTTATTTAACTCATCAATAAACTCCTTACATTCATTAAACCTTTCAATATGATGATACTTCCAATCATTACAAAGCATTGCTACAGCTCCTGAAGTTTTGCCAGCGCCTTGCTTACCAATTAAAGCAAAAAGACCAACCGGAAGCCTTTCCCGCATAATACATCTATCTGTCATTCTTCCGAACATTTTAAAATTTCCTTATATACCTTATTTATCTTAGATAAGCAATCAGAGATTGCCTTGTAATATCCTTTCTCTATCTTTAAGTCAAACTTTTTATGTTTTTTTGCAAGTCTTTTTGCTTTTCGTGTGTTTTGTTTATTCATATATACAGGGTATTCAACAGGAAGTCTACGCTCAAATAAAAGTTTTTTAGACTCCAAACTCTTAATCTGAGCAATTATTTGTAAGTAAAAATTATCAATCATATTAACCTCTAAAATTTAATATATCCTACAAAACTGTACTCCTGCGAAAACGCTCCTCGAAGATCTAGGTCAGCAAAATATAATGCCACGTTTTTAAAGTAATCGTTTCCGCTAGAGTAAAGCTTTTTAAATGTTGTTAAATTTGCATATCTTTCATTTAAGTTAAACTCTGTTAGATGTACAAGCTCGTGAGCTAGGCAAAATGTAAAATATTCAAAATTTAAATCATTATCTAAGGTTATT
>CASFPO010000013.1 GCA_949296805.1 uncultured Bacillota bacterium
ATTAAACTTGAAGTAACCGATGAAGTTGCTTTGTTTTTGCAGTCTAGTTCTAAAAAATGGCAAAGAAGTCAGAATGAATATAACTATCGCACAATTTCACTTGATACTGTGGTTTACTCTGGAGAAAGTGAAGATGTGACACTTGAAGAAACTATCCCTACACCTGAAGAAGATGAAGTTATGAATTGTAAAACTTGCAAACAAAAATTAAAGTTTTACAACATTGTTTGGAAAGTGGTCGGCAATCTAGATAAAGATAAATATGATTTAGTTTGGGACTTTTTTGTTTTGAGAAAATCTCAAAAGCAACTTTCTTGCGAAAAAGGAATAACTGAAAGTGCATTATCTCAATTGTTAAGCACCATTCGAGATGATTTGGTTTATCACTTTAATTGCGATAAAGAATTTACGCAAACAGATTATTATAAAGAGTATTTCAAAAGAGAAATGCAAGATGTGAAGAGAATAGCACAATCTTTGACACCAGAAGAAATTGGTGGATACATAATGAATGGAGTTTTAGGACTTACAAAATTGGCAACTCAAGTTTTCAAAAAATCCACAATTCTAAATAAAGATATTGAATATAAAGATAAATTTTCAAAAGCAAATAGAGTTGTAAAACAGACTATTGAACAACTCAACCCTGACAATAGCACTAACAAAACATTCACTATTCCAGATGACTTAATCAATAAAGAAAATATAGAAAGTATAATTAGAAACATAAATAAATTTTTTAAATAGAAAAACAGCTTTTAACTTGGGCTGTTTTTTTGTTGCCCTTTAAAATTTAAAAAACTAGGAGAATTTATGCAAATATTAAACAATGAAACAATGCTACGAATTAGAGATAAAAACTTGTTAGATAAATTACAAGAAATGTTTAACGAATCTAAATTCACATCTTACAATGCCTTTTTAAATAACTTATTAAGACAAGTTGTATTTAGAGAAAACAAAGAAGATGAAATTATAGATAAATTAGACAATATTGAAGATAAGACAAATGCGATTTATGAAAAGGTAAATAAATATGGCAGTTAAGGACAATGTGGTTTTTAAATGCTTTTATTATAAGCCTAAGGAGAAATACAATGCCACCACACAAGCTGATAAAATTAAAAAGCGAGATTTTTTGAGTTGCAATTCTTCATATAACTATGTGAGTTATGTTGACACTGGTGCAAGCAATAAACTCCCAAAAGATTTTACTGAATATGTTGGAAACAACGAAAAATCTTGTGGTGCTTTTAATCAAAATGGATTGCTAAATGATAAACAAAAGAAAGAATTAAAAGGAATGTTAAGAACAACACAAAGTTGTATTTGGGATTGTGTTATATCTTTTAGAGAAGATTTTGGAGAAAAATATTGTAGAGATTATGAGCAAGCCTTTAACTTTGTAAAGTCTGAACTTCCTAAATTTTTTACTCGTGCAGGATTAAATAAAGATAACATTATTTGGTATGCAGGACTGCACGAAAATACGGATAACAAACATATTCATATTTCATTTTTTGAGAAAGAACCCGAATATTATAAAAACGGCGGAAAACTAAGTTATCACAATGGCACCATACCAAAACAAGTTTTAATAGATAGTAAGCGAATTTTCGAGCAAAAATTAACCAATGCAACAGCAGAAATAGTTAAAGCAAGAAAAGACTTAATTGAAAGATATAACATTGATTTAAGCCCGTTTAAATTAACTAAAAAAGCAAAACAAATGATGTTGAATTTATATGACCAAATGCCAAAGTTTGGACGCATTTCCTATGATAGTGAAAATATGTTAGAACTTAAAAAGCAAGTGGATAATATAACCGAATTTTTGCTTTGTGGGAATAATCAAACTTACAAAAGTTATTGTAATTTTCAAGACAAACTTTGTGAACTTAATGAATGGCAAAGTGAACGAGATTATGCAATTTCAAACAAATATAATGAAGATATGTTTAGAAGACTTGGAAATAAAAATATTGAAATTGCCATGCAAATTGGAAGGCTTAGAGATAGGACTAGAAACCAAGAAGTATTTAATTCAAGTCAAAGATATTTTGAAAAGAAAATGCGAGCAAAACAATTAGATTATTTGCTTGATTGTTTGGAATATTACGCCAAAGTTGAACAGCAAGAAATGGATAACTTCAAAGCTTACTGCGACCACCTTGAATATTTGAGAAAGAAAAGCGAATATGAAAATTCTAGACATTATGAATATGAAATGTAGTGCGTCAGATATATAGATTTTTAGATACAGGATAAACGGAGAAACATTTGAGCCTAGCAAATACACCTAAAAGCCTTGTATTTACAAGACTTTTTTAGTGTTACATTTGCTGACTCAAATCATTTTCCTATTTTTACGAGAAGTGGGATACCCACTTTCGTTTTTTATATATAGAAATATTAAATTTAGTTCAAAAAGGAGTGAAAAAAATAACTATAAAAGGAAAATTAAACTATGAATTTAAACAATACAAATCTAAATTTAAACAACTTAATACAATCGGAAGTTGACCGAATTTCAACTAAATACAATAAAGATTTTCTTGATTGTGAAGACCTAATTAAGATAACAGGTCTTGGTAGAGATAACGTTAGGAATTTACTCAGAAGCAAATCTTTTCCAACAACCAAAGTTGGCAAACGACAAGTCGTAAGTGTGCTTAATTTTGTTACTTGGCTAACACTAAATAATAACCAAAGCGAGGTGACAAATGGCTAGAAAGAAAGTTCAAAAACGCACTCGTAGAGCAAATGGTGAAGGAAGTATTTTTCAAAGAAAAGATGGACTATGGTGTGGATATATCACTATTGGTTTTGAAGAAAATGGCGAACAGAAAAAGAAATATGTTTATGGAAAAAGCAAAGCTGATGTGTCTGCCAAACTGACCGAAATAAGTGGAAGAATTAAAAACACAGCATATCAAGAAATTGAAAACAAAAGACTTGGTGAACTTATGAGTGAATGGTTGCTTGTGTTCAAAAAGTCGTCAGTCACATCAAGAACTTTTGAAGGCATTTTTAGAAACTACAAATTACACATTGAACCCATTGTTGGAAATATGAAAATCTATGAA
>CASFPO010000014.1 GCA_949296805.1 uncultured Bacillota bacterium
AAGCCCACCTCAAGATTAGATATCCCATAACATAAGTTAGTAAGTGCCGTTGTAGACTACAACGTTGATAGGTCGGAGGTGTAAGTACAGCAATGTATTCAGCTGACCGATACTAATAGCACGAGGGCTTAATCACGGAAACTTAGCAAATGTTACATTCTTTAAAACAATTTGGTTTTATAGAATGTAGTCCGAAATTCTATTATGTAGTTGTCAGGGTTTTATAAAAAACACCAAACAATGTTTAAAAACCTTGACAAAGTGATTTTTAGATATTATAATTATTATAGATAGTTTCAAACGTAAGTTTGTGATTATACCATTACCAGTGGCGATAGAGAAAAGGATCCACCTGTACACATTCCGAACACAGAAGTTAAGCTTTTCATCGTCGAAGATACTTGGCTGGCGACGGCCTGGGAAAATAGAACACTGCTGGTTTATAAAAGAACTAACCGCAAGAGGTTAGTTTTTTTGTTTTAAAAATATAGATAAAAGACAAGCAACAGTGTTCTGCACACTACGTGTGCGTTTTGCAATAGCAAAACATTTCCCCAGGCGAGCCTGGAAAAATATGCTCGCTTTATAAAAAATTACAAGGAGGCGAGCATGCGTAAACTAAGAACACTGCTGGTTTATCATTAGACCAACCTCACGAGGTTGGTCTTTTGTATTTATTTAGTGTTCCATTTTCCCAGGCAAGCCTGGAAAAATATGCTCGCTTTATAAAAAATCACACGGAGGCGAGCATGCGTAAACTAAGAACACTGCTGGTTTATCATTAAAGTAGGTTCAAGAGCCTACTTTTTTGTTTTAAGTAAAGTAAAACAAAAAAATACAGCAGTGTTCAGCACACTGCATGCGTCTTTTGTTTTATATAATAATCAATGATATTATGTCCTTAAGAAAGTACAAACAAAAGTCAGAGGTTGAAGCGAATAAATTATTGAAAAAGTTTGGAGATTGATTGAAATACTAATTATATTTTTATTGCTTTCCCAAACTCAGGCTTAATTACCTTAATGTCTGGATATTTTTTATTCATTTTTTTTACAAATTTATCTGTGTTGATCTCACTTGTCATTGGTGGATATGCGTTATCAAAGTGGGTTAAAGTTATAGTTTTAGGCTTTATTTTTCCTACCAATTTTAAAGAATAACTGCAAATATTACTTTTTCCTTGATATGGTAGAACAAGAACATCTATATCTTTTGGGATATCCGCTTCTTTTATATTATCTGCTGAGCCCATAAGAAATATTTTTTTGTTGTCTGCCATTATCTCGTAAGCTACAATATTTTTTTTCATTGGGTATTGTTTGTGTAATTTTAAAAGCTTAACTGCTTGTTTAAATTGAAAAGTAAATATAGCCTTTGTAGCAGTTTTTATGAGAAGAGGTAAGTCAAATTTAATATGCTCGCCATTATGCACTGTTATTTTAACTTTTTTAGTTACAATTTTTTTTATTTGGAAAGATAGCCACAGCTTTTTGAGGAATGTCTACTCCTTGTTTACTTAGGTTTTCAATTGTTTATTTTGGTGCAAAAAGCTTGGCATTTGAATTTTTTAAAATCAAAGGCAAATGACAGGTGTGATCTAGGTGTGAATTAGTGTTAAAAATATAGTTTGCATTATTAAATATATCAGCTGGAAGTGTTTCTAGCTTTTTGTTAAACCTAAAAAATGGGTCAAAAAGAAGTTTTTCTTCATCTACTTGTAATAAAATTGTTGCTGTGCCATACCATATAATTTTTATCATATTTTATATTATATCATTTTTTAATATTTAATACAAATAAAATTACTATTAAAAATTCAATTGAGCTGTTTTTTAGGTTAATTATTGAATTTTTATTGACTTTTTTAAGAAATTTATTTATAATTAATTTGTTAAGAATATCAAGATTTTTTAAAGGATAATTATGAAAAAATTTTCTACTTTTTTAATTGTATTTGTATTTATGTTGGCGGGCGGTATATTTACTGCTTGCGATGAGAATGAACAATATTCTATATCCTATGAGCAATCAGAAGCCTATTCGGTAAGCTTAAATCAAATAACTGCTTGTGAGGGGGATAGCATTTTTGTAAATATAAAAATTAATGAGGGATTAACTATAGAAAAGGTGCTTGCAAACAATACGGAATGTTCTAAGGTGAAAGAGGGTGTTTATACTTTTTCTATGCCAGCAGAAAATGTTAAGATAAAAGTTAATGTTAAAACAAGAGGTCTAGAAGTTAAAAAAATTACCTTGTATGATGAAATAACAGGGGTAATGCAAAATGTTGATAGCTTTCAGCCTTGTATTATTACCAACTTAGATGAAGGTCTTGCTATGCCAAAGTATATTCTTCAAAGTGGAAGTTATGCTTTGACTATAGATATTGTTAGTACATTAAACAAAAATAACTATATTATGTCTATGTCTACTCAACAAGAAGGTGTAGATATTGTTCTTGTAAATAATTTTATTCCAAAAGTTGATGGAAATATGGGCTTTGCTTCAAAAATAATTGCGGAGATTACTATTGACACCAACATAACGCTAGATTTAAGTTCTATTACAATTAAATTTACAACAAACTAATTCAAGTAAATTGATAAAAATGTTTAGCCATATCAACTTTGGCTTGTTTAAATGTTACACCTTCGTCTTTTAGCAATTTAAATTGTTCGTTGGCACCGCCAAAGGCAAAAGCAGAAGACAAAGAGCCATCAGCAAATACCACTCTATGGCAAGGGACTACGCCAGGGAGTGGGTTTTTATGTAATGCCCATCCAACCTGTCTTGAATAGTGTGGCTTTCCTAAAAACTTTGCAATCTCGCCATAAGTGGAAACCTTGCCTTTTGGAATCAACTTAACTGCATTATATACCTTATCAAAAAAATTATTACTTAAAGAATTCATATAAATATCTTAGCACAAATTTTTCAGGATACCTAATTTTATATCAAAATTAAAATGTTTGGAATAAATAAATTATATGGAAAAGAAAAAACTAGACCTTGATGGAGCACAACTCGTATCGCTTGCGTGTGCTTTAGCTATAAGTTTTTCGGAAGTATATGGCAGTGAAGATTTAAGGAGACTTAGATTATTTTTTCAGTCAATTGCTTCCAATATTACTATTATAGAATTAGAGGGATTAAATAAAAATAAAGAAAAAATAATTAATAAAAATACAAATAAATAAACACAAATAATTAAAAATAATTAAATAAATTGTTAAAATAATTTAAAATAATAAAAAATTTAATAAATATTTATAAAAATGTTCTAAAAAAATTATAAATTAAGTTTAATTGATAAAAATAATGATTAAAAATAATAATTAATTAAATATAAAAATATAAAATTTAAAACAAAATTAATTAAAAATATTTAAAAAATAATTTATTTTATAATATTTTGCATAAGAGACAGGCAAGCACTGAACCGAAGCAGGCACACAGCAAGGCTATTGGAAGGGCATAGAGAAGTTTTTTTACTTTTGTCTGCGAGATGTATACGGTGGCAACATAAAAGATGGTTTCACTGCAACCTAAGATTACACAAGCACATCTTGAGATATAATTGTCAGCTCCATAAGTAAGCAATACATCATTTAACAGAGCGTAACTGCCAGAGCCAGTAAAGGGGCGAAGGAGAACAAGCTCTATCAGTTGAGTTGGCACTCCTAAAAGGTTAAATAATGGCGAAAGTGATTGAGCAAGCAGTGAAGTTATGCCACTAGCTCTAAGTAGTGCTACTGCTATCATAATTGTAGCGATGTAGGGAAAGATATCTACCACGAGTGGGATTGATTTTTTTGCACCCTTTACAAAGGTATCATAGGTGTTTACCTTTTTGTATTTGCTATAACAAAATATGGCAATAAATAAAATAGGAAGAATGTATGCACTCATTTGCGCCTCTTTAATTTGTCACGAAAATGGTTGCATAGTTTTACTAAACTTACTCCTAACACACAAGTGCAAGCTGTTACAATTATTGTGGGCAGAATTATGTCAGCGGGAGAAACTGAGCCAGCAGTTGCACGCAGTCCTATTATCGTGCTTGGCAATAGTTGCAGTGAAGTTGCATTTAAAACGATCAGCATTATCATAGCATTTGTTGCAACTCCGCTTCCATCATCAAGGCGTTTGATAGCTTTGATACCCATAGGCGTTGAAGCGTTTCCAAGCCCAAGCATATTTGCAGATATATTTAGGGCTATTAGTTTTTCAGTTTCGCTATCGTCAATTTTAAAAAGTTTTTTGATGAGAGGGCGTAAAAGTTTTGCAAGCTTCTCGCCTAGTCCACTTACTTCAACAAGCTCCAGTATTCCTAGCCACACACAATAAACCGCACACAGCTCGATACAAAGTGAGAATGCTTCTGCTGAGGCGTCGATCATAGAATTTAATACGCCTGAGGGATTGCTCCAAAGTAAAAAACATAGGGAGCCTGTTACCATTACAAACCATATTCTGTTCATAATTTAATCTATTCTTAATTTAAAAACTTTAGAATGGCAACTTTTTTGCCTTTAAAACAATGTTTTTAGGCAATATGGCTATGTATTTGACAAAAGTTGCGTTATTCATTAAAATAAAAAGTAAGGAGAAAAAATGTTTATAGACACTCACGCCCACCTTACTGACACCGCTTTTGAAGGACAAGCACAGTATGTAATAGAAAGGGCAAGGCAAAGCAAAGTGCAAAAGATTATTACCTCTGGCACTGATATAAAAACTTCTCGCCAAGCTTTAGAATTTGCACTGCATTATGATGATATTTACTGTTCCATCGGGTTCTATCCAGAATATATCAAGGATTTTAATGAGGAGGCAGAAAAAGAGCTTTTTGTCTTAGGGAAAAATTCAAAGGTGGTGGCAATTGGAGAAATTGGCTTGCAATATACACCAGATATGCCCGAGAAAAAGCTTCAAAAAGAGGCTTTTATCAGGCAGATGAGTTTGGCATATCGTCTTAACAAACCTATTGTCATCCACTGCAGAGAGGGATATGGCGACTTGATTGAACTACTTAAGGCAAACAAAAAGTTTTGTAGTGGTGGTACACTCCATTGCTTTGGTGGAAGTTATGAGACTGCCAAAGAGGCAATAGACTTAGGTTATTATATCTCAGTTGGTGGTGTGTCGACCTTTAAAAACGCAAGCAGACTTAGGGAAGTTATCTCTAAACTACCGCTTGAACGAATAGTGCTAGAAACTGACTGCCCATACCTTGCCCCTCATCCTTTTAGAGGTCAACTTAATATGCCAAGCTTTATTCCTACGATTGCCGAAAATTTGGCAGAGCTAAAGGGAGTAAGCGTAGGCGAGGTGGAAGAAGTTACCACGCAAAACGCTAGGAGGCTTTTTGGTATATGATAGAACATAACTTTAAAAAAAATTTTGGACAAAACTTTATTTCAGATAAAAACCTTTTGCTAACTATAGTTGATGATGCTGGCATTGTTAGTGAAGACGAGGTGTTAGAGATTGGTGCTGGAGCAGGTTCATTGACGCAAGCTCTTTCACAGCGAGCTAAAAAAGTGGTCAGCTATGAAATAGATAAAGAGCTTGAAGATAAACTAACCGCACTTAACCTTAAAAATGTAGAGTTTTGCTTTGCTGATATAATGAAAGTGGAAGTGTCTCAGCTAGAAAAAAAATTTCAAGGTAACTATAAGCTTGTTGCAAACTTGCCTTACTATATAACCTCTCCTATAATTTTTAAATTTTTAAGCCAGTCAACAAAACTGACCTCGCTTACTATTATGGTTCAAAAAGAGGTGGCACAGCGAATAGTTGCAAACTATGGCAGTAAAGACTATGGCGTTTTGTCAATAATGGTACAGTTTTTTGGAGAAGCAAAGCTTACTCGCAACGTAAGTCGAAACCTTTTCTATCCTCGCCCGAATGTCGACTCTGCAATCGTGCATATCAAGATAAAAGAAAAATTTGTAGATATTGACAAGCAGAGCTTTTTTGCTTTTGTTCAAACTTGCTTTTCTATGCGAAGAAAAACGCTAAAAAATAACCTACTAAAAGAAGAAAAGTATAAAACTAAACTACAAAGTTTATCAGAAGAACAGCTTTTAAAAAGGGCAGAAGATTTTTCGCTTGAACAATTGATTACAATTTATAAACTACTTAATGGATAAATTGACAAATTAAAAGCCTTGGGGTGCTTAGATTTTGTCAATTTTAATTTATTTTTTAATCATTTTGTTGTATTTTGTATTTTTATTTGTTATAATGAGAATGATATTATAAATAATTAAAAGGAGGCAAGGCTTGAGTATTTCATTATTGAATGTAAGTTTGTGGGGCAAAATTAAAACTATATTTGACTTAATTCCTAAAGCAATTTATTTTCTTTATGCCTGTCTTGCCTCTGCGATTGATGCCTTGCAAGCGCTTGTTAGAAAACTAGCTGGGCTTGATGTTTATTATCAAACTGTTCAAGGCGAGTCTCAAGTTGTATCAAATACCGACCCTCTTACAGAATTTGTATATGGTATTTTGGGCTTTGGCGAAAGTGCTTACCTGTACGAAGCGTTAAATACTGTGTTCTGGAGTCTTGCAATCTTTGGTCTTATTATGCTTGCTGTGTCTATAATGATTGCACTGATAAAATCCCATTATGGCGAGGATGTCGCTCAAACAGGACCTTGGAAATATCTTTACACTGCAGGCAAAGCTATCGCAACCTTTGCAATTGTTCCAATTGCTGTTATAATCGGCTTGCAACTTTCTACCTTTGTGCTTACCACCTTAGATAGCATAACCGCTGGCGGTGCAACTAATGCCTCCTTACAGCCAATGTTTGGCTCAGAGGCACTCGCACGGTTTCAGCCAGGAGAGGAAGCCACGGTTGACGAAGATGGTCAAGTGCAGTATCAAACCCTTACATATAGCAACTATGACCTGTTTGGTGCTAGAGCTCCAACCACAAGTGTAACCTTTTCAGGAATGCTCTTTAATGCAGCTGCCTATTCAGCAAATAGGGCAAGAAATGAGGTATTTACCGTAACTCAAATGAGGTCGATAATGGGCGGGCTGTTTGGTGCAGATGACTCTGACTACTCGCAGGCAAACACAGATGCTGAAAGGCTTGAGTATATGGCTCAGCAAGTTGACTACCTCTTTCAAAATGCCATACAGTTAAGAGAAAGTTATTCCTATAGCACACTTGTCGATGAGGTTGACGAGGCTGTTGCCATATGGGCAATCACAGATATTTTTAGACCGGGTGGCAGTGTTCAAACCTTTACAAAATTTAATCCATCTTTGGTATGGGTCTTTTATGACCTTTGGCACTTTAAATTTATTATTGCTTTTATTGGCGTGTTTACCGCCTTTTCTATAATGATTTCTATTATCCTCGGTTTAATGACAAGATTGATTAAAGGTGCAGCATACTTCTTGGTATATCCGGCACTCTTGGGTATAGCTCCTCTTGATAACTTTAAAGCTTTCAAATCCGCTATACAAAATTTAACTCAACAAATTATGATGGCGTTTGGCGCTATCATAGGTATCAACTTGCTACTTTTACTTTTACCTTATGTGCAAACTATTAACTTCTTTAATTTCGGTGTAGTCGATGCAATTATTCAACTGCTTATGCTGATTACAGGACTTTTGATGGCTAAGGACTTTATTGGTATGGTCAATGGCTTTGTTGGCGGTGCGGATGTAATAGGGGCAGGAGACTCATTAAAAGGTCAAATTGGCGGAAAACTAAAAGGTGCTATCAAACCTGCTGCTGCCTTTGGTGCTGCAGGAGTGCGAGCAGGAGTAGCTCTTGGAAAGGGTGTAGGTCGCAAAGTGGTTGGACAAGTACGAAAACATAAGCTTAGAAGTGGAAGTGTTGTTAGAGAAGCAAATGCTGCTGCAAGAGAAGTTGCTGACTTTGAGGCTACAAAAGATGATATCCTATCAGCACATACAGATAGGCTGGATGAGGCACAAAGAAAAGCTACAGCTAAAGCACTTGCACAAGGGCTCAGTCAAGAAACAGCGGAAGAAAAAGGTAAAGAGGCTAGAGAAGAAATGGCAGATGAAATTCTGCACGATAAAGCTACCTATGGGTCAGAAGATGAGTACAAAAAATTCATTGACGCTGAAAAATCGGCAGCTAAAGCTCAGGCAAAAGCAGCTAAGTTGCAAGCCACATATAAGCTTAATGCCGAAGAAGATACTAGCGATCCTACAGGAAGAACAGTTAAATTTTCAGCAACTAGCAAGAGCGAAGATGCTGTTAATCCAAAAATTAAGAAGGAAATGTGGGCAGAAGCTGGAAAAGCTTTGGCTGACGGATTATTAAAATCATTAAAAGGCTTTTCAAGTGGTTTTGGATTTGACAAACCTTGGGAAGGCGGAAAAGAAATACTTGGTGAAACCTTTACCTTTAAGGGTGGAGAATTTGAGAAGCTATCGAAGAAGAAAAAAGAGAAAGAAGACAAGGAAGTTGCAACGGCAAAAGAGAAAGAGGCTGCTGCTCTTCAACAGAAGATCGCAGAAAGAACAAGCAAACAGGCGGACAAGTTGGATCAAATGGTTGCAGAATTGTCAAACGTTGCAAGAGCTACTGCTTCAGCAGATACTACTCAACAGACAAATATGGGAGAACTTGCACAAGTACTTAGAGATCTTAAAACAGCAACTGATACAGCAAATACCGATCAAATAAGCAATATTGCTGGACTTAAAGCTTCATTAGATGAGGCAAATCGCTTGCATAAAGCTACGAAAGATGCAATGGATAACCTTGCAAACAGCTTAAAACCTCAAACTGCAAATCCATCAAATAGCAATCAGGCGGGCTCAAGCAGTCAAGATAATGGTGGCTCAGAAAAAAGCTAAAAAAGATGAGTTGAAAAAACTCATCTTTTTTATATCGCTTAGGTCTATTTAACAATATTAAAAGGGTAATTAAATTTTTAAAGGCTAATCTTGACCTAAAAATTAATTACAGTAAAGCCAGTCCGCCACTGAAAGTTCTTGCATAATAGATTGTACGCCTGCACCTCTGCCATTCCGCCTAAGTTTAAATGTTTTAATTTTTCATAGGGGGTAGAGTCTAATATCCTAAGACCGGAATAGCAAGCGTTAGTCAAGGGGAGGCAAAAGGCGGTCTTACAGGCAGGGCAGACTATACTGCCAGAGTCAAGATTAAAGTATCTCATCGAGAGCAAACTGTTACAAGAAGAACATCGGTCGGTCAAAAAACCGTATCCGCTTGCTTTAAAAATAGAGATTAAAAATTTGTCGATGCAATAATATTTTCTTGTTTTGTCATAGCAGAGGGCTTTTAGGGCTTTGATTATTTCAATAAAAAGCAAGGGGTTTGCCTCTTTAATTGTTTTGCCAACAATGTCAAGGATAGCACAACCCTCATAGTAGCTATCTAAATCTTTAGTTAAATCAAAAAAGTTGTCGATAATATCTACGCCGATTACGATATTTAAGTTTTTTGATTGTTCAATTACAAAATCGCCAAAACAAAACAGCTCTTTAGCTGATTTTAATTTTGCTTTTTCTCCTTTTACCCCTTTGAAAGAGGCAGTTATCATACCTTGCTCTAGGCTATAGAGATAGACCAATTTGTCTTTGTCTTTTACATCAGCGGTTTTAATTACTATTGCTTTAGTTTTTATAGAGGACATTTTACTCTAATTCCAACTCCTCTTGCTTTTGTGTTTGTACATACTCTGCTAGAAGAGTGTAGTATTTTGTTGCACAATCAATAAGCAGTCTCATATCCTCAGTGTCGCCTGTAACAGAGGCAACATAAGTCCAAAAATCAAGATAATCTTTGCGAGCTTTATCAACTTTTTCTTTTAAACTTTTAGCCATACACCCTCCTTTGTTATAGATAGTATATACCAAAAAATTTAAAAACTACAACTTTTTTGTGAGAAATTTTTAAAGATTTGTTATAATTTTATTTGCAAAAACAGCCAATTTTCGATAGACTTTTGCAAATTTTAAGCTTTAATCTAGTAACTTAAAAGAGATAGTTTTATAAATTAAATTATCTTGGTTATAGTGATGCTTCCGCCATTTATAACTTGAGTTTGGGTGTTGGTATTGCGAAGGGTTACCTCTCCAGTTGGATTGGTTATCTGCACAAACGCACTTCCAGTTAGGGAGTTGTTGCTTCCTACTGTTCCGCTTGCCGAGGAGATAGAGGAAGGCAAAAGCACTCCGTCAAGGTAAATTCCATACCCGCTTGTGCCGTTACTTGAAATTGTTCCGTTTAGGTTGTAGCTTATGCTGTACCTACCACTTATTAAGGTATACGCACCAAGACTATTATAAAATATTGCACTACCTTTGCTAAATACAGTATTTGATAAAGCGTTTGCATTTTGCAAGACCGACTGACTGATGAGCTCACTAACAAGGCTAGACGCCTCCACGACAGGATTGATTATCGTTGTACCTGATTGATTTAAAAGAGCAAGCAGATTGCTATAGCAATTAAAGATTGGTCTTGGAAAATTTCCTAAAGTGTTGCACTGATTAAAGTTTAAATTACAAGGCATATTTCCTCCTAAATCACAGCCCTATTATATTATATTTTTAAAAATTTTAATTGCTATCTATTTTGATATAATGTGATTTGTAAATATAAATTTATTTTGGTTGCAAAATAATTTTATAAAATACATAAAAAATAGTTGACAATTAAACAATAATTTGCTATATTAATTAGGCAAACTAAAAATATATTTAAAGTTTACTAGACAAATTGTTTGCTAAAAAGGAAGTTTAGCTCAGCTGGGAGAGCATCTGCCTTACAAGCAGAGGGTCATAGGTTCGAGCCCTATAACTTCCACCAATGGCTCCACAAACGTGGAGTTTTTTTATTATGTTTACTTTTATTATAAAATATATTTGACTTTAATATTTAAAAGTGTTATGTTTATATTAATAAAGACCTCAGCTAAAATAGGCGAAGTTGCACTTGAGTGAGGTCGATGGTCTTACATATTATATGTGAGTTTATATGTGAGTGTAAGGTCATGTGTTTTTATACTTACAAAATTAAATGCTAATTTGTTTTTATTACATTATTTATATGTAAATTGTTTAAAATATTGTTGGGGGAGAAATGAATAAAAAATTTAAACTTGCTTTAATTTTAATGCTTTTGCTTGGTGTTATCGGTTATGCTATCGGTGTTGCCATCTCGTATTTCTTAGGAGAAAATGTAGAGCTACTAGACGCTTTAACCGAGGATTTGTCCTTTATTTTACTTGCCAGTGGTGCTGTTATCGGTTTGCTCTGGGGAATGATGACAAAGGTTAAAGAGAAAAAGACTTACAATAATAAAGGGAAAACAGAAGGTGGCGAGGAAACTGATATAAATTTTGATTCAAAGTTCATCACAGAAGAGCGTCTGAAAAATGACCCAGAATTAATTTACAGTACTTGGAACGGTTTGCCAATGCTTAAAAAAACCGGTTTTGTGTTTAGAAATAAAGAAGTTAACGGGCGATATGAAGTTAATATGAAACCTGAAACCCATGCACTTGTTATCGGTACAACAGGAACAGGTAAAACTCAAATTTTTGCAAACCCTACTATTAGAATTTTGGCGCATACCGGGCAAAAGCCAAGCCTTATTATGACTGATCCAAAGGGAGAGTTATATGCGGATAACGCCAACATTTTAAGAAAGGAAGGCTATAACATAGTTGTGCTTAACCTTGAAAATCCTTACGCATCATCGCTTTGGAATCCGATGGAAATTGCCTACAAAACCTATCAAAGAGCAGGCAATTTGAATAAAGAAGTTAAAAAGGTAAGCAATATCGCTCCAGGGCGACTAGGCTATAAAACCTTAAGACCAGAGGATGTAGGCGGAGCTACTTATGGCAATGTATGGTATGGGTTTGAAGGTAAAGCGTTCCCAAACGAAACAACCTTAAAGACAGAATTAGAGGCGAGAAAGCGACAGCTTGAAAGTGAGGCGTTCTCTTCATTAAAAAACATCTCTCTTGCTTTAATCCCAGATGATCCAAACACCAAAGAAAAGATGTGGCCTGATGGCTGTCGAGATCTTGTGCTTGGAATTATGGAAGGTATGCTTGAGGACAGCCGAGATCCTAGACTTGGTATGACGCTTGACAAGTTTAATCTTTTCAATCTTTACAAAATTTGTATGAAACGAGATCCAGCAGGCGATCGTGAAAGTGCTTTAAAAACACTGACAAGATATAGCGAGGGTAGAGACCCTGTCTCTAGCAATGTTCACGACCTTATGTCTACAGTATGCCTTGCAAGCCCAGTTACGCAAAGGTCTTTTATCTCAACCTTGGGAGCGTCAATTGGAAATGTCTTGGGAGATGATGGTGTATTTTATATGACAAGCGGAACAGACATCAACTTTGAGGATATTCCAGAAAGACCAACAGCTTTCTTTATCCGAATTCCTGATCATAGAACTGAGCGCCATCCTTTAGGCGTACTTTGTATAAGTCAGCTTTATACCATCCTTGTTGACGTTGCCAACAGAACGGTTGGAGCTGATGGCAAAACAGGAAAACTCAAACGACCTGTATACTTCATCTTGGATGAGTTTGGCAATATGCCAGCTGTACCTAAGTTTGGAACGATGGTTACTGTATCTAGGTCAAGAGGCATATTCTTTGAAATCGTTCTTCAATCATATAAACAGTTAGACTTAAAATATGGTGCTGATGAGGCTCAAAATATCAGAGGAAACTTTCAAATGGAAGTCTTTCTCGGCTCAGAAGATGCCTCAACAATACAAGCTTTCTCCGAGGCGTGTGGCGAAACTACGGTATTTCACGAGGAGGAAAGTGTTTCAAAAAATTCAAAAGATTCAGACTCTGGACAGAATGTTACCAAGTCTGTACAGCGAACGCGAAAACCACTTCTTGATAAACAACAACTTCGTCAACTTGCTCGCTGGACAGTAGTGGCAAAGATTTTTAGAAAAGAGATTATGATGGATAAAATGACTCCATTCTTTGAAACAAAGTGTATGGAAAAATCTCCAGCACAAGAGGAAGCTAGTATCTCTCATAAGCTTGACACAACAAAAGTTTTCTATGATATAGAGAAGAGAAATAGCATCATATTAAAAGATTAAGCTAAAAACTTAACAATTTTGCAAAAAATAAACATAAAAATCAAAACAAGGCAGTCGCTATAACTTGTAAGTTGGTCTGCCTTGTTTTTTTGACAAATAAATTATGTTTTAAATTTATTTTGTTTTATTAACTTGAAAACTATTATAGAATAATTACATTGCCACATAGTACATCGTAGTAAGAAAATGTTTGCACTTGACCATTCTGATTTTTTATGCAAACTGTAAAAACGCTTGGATAGATATCTTGTATAATTCCGTTTATGGTATCAAATTTCTTTCTGCCTCTATTATATTTCATTTCAACTTCTTCGCCTTTGAGTGAAAGTATTTTCGATTTTATATCATCTATATTTAAATTTACCTTTCTCATAATTTCTCCTTTATTTTTTTATTTTTATTGCCATTATTAAACCTTTTTAATCTTTTTTAGTAATATTTCTTTTTAACAGTGCGTAATTATATCTTGTAAAATGTTTAGGTGGAGGGTAAAATGGCATTTGAATCAAATAATTTTAATGTTGCAAAGAAATTTCCTTTAGAGCGAAGTGAATTTTCTGTAGAATGCAATATTGACGCAGGAGAAAATGTAGTCAAGGTTTTGTCGGTATCTTTAGGGCTTGGCAGAGTTAATAGCGAAACGCTAAATGGCGTAGTTAACTTCTCAAGTTGTTTAGATGTAAAGTTGGTTGTTCTTTCTTCTGATGGTCAGCTAAACACTATTGCAACAACAAATCCATTTTCTTCCAAGTTTGAGAATGAGAATATAGAAAATAATCAGCTTGCAATGGTTAAGCTTAAAATTATTGACTACAATATTGACAGTATAAATGGAAGCAGTGTTAAAATTATAGTAAATTTAGAACAATGTGGCTTTATCGTTGCAAATAAAGAAATTAAAACAATTCAAAGTAGTGACGAGGATATTTGTACAAAAAATGAAGATATCAATATTATCAGGTTCCTTGGCAGTGGTAAAGAAGATATAGAAGTAGCTAGTGAAATTAATATTAGAGATAAAATAAATAAGATATTACTTTCAGAAAGTGGTGTTATTGTAAAGAGTGTTGAAAGCGGTGTGAATTTTGTAACAATAAGTGGAGAGGTTGCAACTAGAGTAATATACATTAATGATAATGATAAGTTTGAAAGTGGCTATGTTTATGACACCTTTAAAGAAGAAATTGAGATTGAAGGGGCAACAAGAGACAGTCTTGTAGATGGCAAGGCCGTTGTGGTTCAAGAAGATGTTAAATGTGAGCTTGTGGAAGATGAAAAGGGTTGCAAGATAATCGTCAAAGTTCCGCTCACTCTTTCAGCTGTTGCCTTTGGCGAAGAAAACTTTTCAGTCGTTAAAGATTTGTATAGCACAAAATGTTTTACAAAGGTTACTACCGAATCTTTTGATATGACCTATATTTGTCCGCTAGAACTTGTTGAAGGTAAGATTGAAGGATCACTTGTGCTTGAAGATGATAAACCAAGGGTTGACAAAATTTTATTTAGTGGTGGAAACAGTGTAACAATTACCAATAGCTATATAAATGATGGGGAAATTTTTATTGAAGGTATTGCTAAAACTACTGTGATTTACCTTAATGATGAAGATAACTCTTTTTATAGTGCACAAATTGATGTTCCTTTTACGTTGTCTGACAAGTTTAGCTATCAAGAGGGAGGAATGTTATCAGTAGATGCGATTGTTTATGATGTGGATGTTGCAGTTAAGAAAGGAAGAGAGCTTTTTTACGATGCAAAAGTAAAGGCAAGCGTTAGCTATTGCTTTGACAAAGTTTCGGGTATTATAACTGAAGCGTCTTTGCTCGAAGAATATCCACAAAAAGATTACGCTATGGAGGTACTTTTTGCCCGCTCAGGCGAACAGCTATGGGATATAGCGAAAGAGGCAAAAGTAAAAGAAGAGCAAATAATAAGTCAAAATGCAGATGTAACCTTTCCACTCAGTGAAGATACCAGCTTAATTTTATTCTATCAAAGAGTTTAATAACTCAAGGACATATCATTCTAAAAAAGTGATATGTCTTTTTTTGACATAAATTTTATATATTTTATCATTTTTTTAATTTAAAATCTTAAATTATGACAATTATTTGTCTAAGAGGTAATTATGAGATATTTAATTGGCATTCTTTCAGCCATAGCACTTGTATTAATTTTAATATTTTGTCCGCTTGCAACAAAGTGTGAAGAAGTACAATATTTAAGAATACATATTCGAGCAAATTCTAATCAAAGCTATGACCAAGCGGTAAAGTATAAGGTTAAGGATGCAGTTGTTGATGCACTTATCCCTTTAGTGAGTGAAATTGAAAGTTTTGACGAGGCGAAAACAAAGATTTCTCAAAATTATTCCTTGATTGAGCAGACAGCCAATAAAGTGCTTAAAGCTAATGGTTTTTCATATTTAGCTAAGGCTAAAATCGACAATGAATATTTTCCAACTAGAGTTTATGACGAAATTGTGCTAGAAGAGGGCAATTATGATGCACTTATTCTAGAACTAGGAGAAGGAAAAGGTAATAATTGGTGGTGCATTATATTTCCAGCTTTTTGCTTTACAGAAACTAAAAATTCTGACAATATTGTATATATTTCGCATATTTGGGAGATAATTAAAAGTGTAATATAGGAGGAAGAATGAAAAATAAACTTTTAATTGTTATCTCTTTTATGTTTGCTATAGCTATAATGATAACTGGCTTGGGAGTGACACTAGAAAATAAATCGTTAGCAAACCATATTGTAGCCGATGCTGCCACTACAACGGCAGAAAATAGGACTATACAAACAAAATTAAAGCGTTGGGGTTATTATAATGGGGCGATTGATGGAATTTATGGACCTCAAACAAGAGAGGCTGTAAGATATTTCCAGCGTACAAACGGGCTTTCTGTCGATGGAATTGTAGGACCACAGACTGCTAGAGCATTAGGTATGACGCTGTCAAGTTCGGGGTCTACTCAATCATCAAATGATTTGTATTTGCTTGCAAAATGCGTTTATGCAGAAGCTAGAGGAGAACCTTACACAGGTCAGGTGGCAGTTGCTGCTGTAATTTTAAATAGAGTAGAAAATCCGTCCTTCCCAAATACTATATCGGGCGTTATATATCAAAAGGGTGCGTTTACTGCTGTTTCTGATGGTCAGATAAACTTAACTCCAAATAGTACAGCATATAAAGCAGCTCAAGATGCGTTAAATGGCTGGGATCCTACATATGGTTGTATCTATTATTATAACCCTGCAACCGCAACGTCATCTTGGATATGGTCAAGGCAGACTGTTGTCACAATAGGCAACCATGTCTTCTGTTTATAAGGAGGGGATTATGAATGATGTATTAGATTATAAAAAGAAAAGTAAACAAGTGCGTAAGCAAGAGATAGACCAAAGTGTATTAAAAAGTGAAAATAACACAAAAAACAAAGAAAAAGACAGAAAAATAAGCAAAAAAAATAAAATTATTACGGATTTGACGATAGCTACGGCAATTTTGGCGACCTCAACTATTGGACTAGGCATAGGCTTTGGGATTGCTGATAGCAAAGCTATGCAATATAAAACTGAGCTTGAAAATTCCTACCAAAGCAATTTTTATTCACTCGTCGACAGTGTAAATAACTTGGAAACAAAGATTTCTAAGACAATAAATTCTTCAACTTCAGATTTCCAGCGAAAAACTTTGCTTGAGGCTTCAAAAAATGCAAGCGAAGCTGAGATTGCTGTTGCATCTCTTCCTCTATCTCAAAGCGACATAGAACAAACGGTTAAGATGATCAACCAAATATCAGGCTATAGTTCAACTTTAGCCGAAAAACTGGCGGAAGGCGAAAGTTTGACAGAAAGTGAATTAAGTTCTCTTGAAGAAATTGATCAAAGTTTAATTAGCTTAAAAAATCAACTTAATGAATTTGCAAAAAAAATAAATGAAGGGTATTCAATCGTAGATACCAGTATGGATATAGATGCTGAGAGTAATACATTTTCACGAACATTGTCGTCACTCAAGGACAACGATGTTGAATATCCTACGATGATCTATGAT
Source organism: uncultured Bacillota bacterium (assembly GCA_949296805.1). Classification (GTDB taxonomy): domain Bacteria; phylum Bacillota; class Clostridia; order Christensenellales; family UBA1242; genus Caccovivens. The sequence continues at coordinate 17,190 of CASFPO010000014.1, forward strand.
GGTCCATTTTCTGATTCGGTAGTAAATAGCACTGTCAAGGGCTTAAGCGGAAGCAACGTAACCAAAACTGAAGCTGAGCAGGATATAGAAAAATATTTAAAAAGCTCAGCAAATGCCACATATGTTAGCGAGACAAAAGGGAAGTTTAATACCTACAACTTTAATGTAACAAATGCAAATGATGAAATGTTGTTTGTGCAAGTATCTAAAATAGGTGGTTACATATTAACAATTAGCGGAGCTGGGGCTGACGGAGAGGAGAAGATAAATTTAGAACAAGCAAAAAATATTGCACTTAAATTTACAACTGCAAATGGTATTGAAGGGGGAGTAGTTGTTTGGTCAGATTCAATAGAAAATGATGTTTATTTAAATATAGCACCATCCTCAAATGGAATTATATTATATCCTGACCTTGTTAAAGTTAAGGTCAACCTTGCAAGTGGAAGTATCGTTGGCTATGATGCAACTTCATATTTTACAAATCATACAAATAGAAATTTAAGCAAGGGTTCGTTTTCGCTTAGCAGTGCAAAAGCTAAAGTTCCAACAAGATTTTCAGTAGTACAGACAAGGTATGCTTTAGTTCCGCTAGACTATAACCGAGAGGTTGTCTGCATTGAGGTAGAAGTAAAAGACCAAGGCAATATCTATTACTTCTACTACAACGCTGAAAATGGTAATCTTGAAAATGTACTAAAAGTAATAAAAACAGATAACGGCAATTTATTAATGTAAATAAATATTTAAAAATTAATAATTAATTAAAAAATCAATATTTATTTAATAAAAATGGGATTTTTAATAAAAAATTAATAATTTTTAATAAAATAATTAATTTTTCAATTAAATA
>CASFPO010000015.1 GCA_949296805.1 uncultured Bacillota bacterium
AAAAATGCCTCTAATAATAGTGAGACGGGAGAAAGCTTTAAAATAATAGCAACAGCGGATGGATATCAATTCGTTTATTCAGAACAAACATCAGAAGTAGTTTAATCAAAAAAGTAAGCGTTTGCTTACTTTTTTTGATTGTTAAAATTTTATTAAAACAAATAAATTTTAAGTTTTTGTAAATAATTATAGTATGGAATATATAAAAGGTGTACCTTATTTTTTTTGTGTAGATAAACATATTAAACAATATGCGTACTTAAGTGAAAACTTAAAATGTGATATATTGATTATTGGAGGAGGGATAGATGGCTCTATTGCAAACTTTTATCTTTCTCATAATTATGATGTAGCCTTGGTTGATAAAGGCAGGCTAGGAATGGCTTGCACCTCGTGCGCTACTGCACTTCTTGAGTATCAGCTCGATGAATTTGCCAAAATATCCAATAATTTTACTAAAATTTGTGATTTCTCATAGGTTTTTATTATAATTCATAATCGTCAAAAAAGCAATCAAATTATTTGTTTTACATATAACACAAAAATTTTGTTAAACAAAGAGAAAAGAAAGTCTCGGTTTTTTGCTTTATTTAAAATATATATATAAGTTAATATATAAATATATCTTTATAATATAGTGATTGCGTGAGAGTGGTACAAAATTTAAAGAAAATTTACCTTACTTTAGCTGTAACTTTTGAAGTTTTATCTATTGTTTTTGAGAGTATCTTTTTGTTTTTTAAATTTATAGAAGTTTTTTAAATTTCTTTTGAAAAACCGTTGACAAATGCCGAACTATTTGTTATTATATTAATGCTGTGAAACTATGGGTTGATGTGCAAGGTTACTTTGGTTACCGGCAATCAAAGAGAATTTGCACGGACAAGTTCGTGGCGAAGATCACGAGCGACTAACCTAAAATCACATTTTTTAATAGTAACAGCTTGATACACACGGATTAGTGTACCGTATCAATTATATCACTAAAAACTATGTGATATGTGAAAATTGTGGTTGGTTAGCATTGCTATTACAGGAGGTAAATTAATTAATGGCAACACAAGTAATTAGAATAAAATTAAAGTCCTTCGAACATGGCCTTATTGATGATGCTTGCAGAAGAATCATTGATACAGCTGAAAAGTTCGGCGCAAAAGTTGCAGGACCTATTCCACTTCCTACTGATAGGGAAGTAATTACCGTTCTTCGTTCTCCACACAAGTATAAAGATAGTAGAGAACAATTTGAGTCAAGAACTCACAAAAGACTTATTGATATCTATTCGCCTAATGCTAAAGCGGTAGACGCACTTATGAAGATTGACCTTCCAGCTGGCGTTGATATCAAAATTAAATTATAATAGGAGGAAGACAAAATTATGAAAAAGGCAATTATTGGCAAGAAACTTGGAATGACGCAAGTCTTCACTCCAGAAGGGTTGGTTATCCCAGTTACAGTAGTAGAGGCTGGTCCTTGCCCAGTTGTTCAGGTAAAGAACAACGAAAAAGACGGTTACGATGCACTCGTTGTTGCATTTGATAAACAAAAAGCTCAAAGAGTTAGCAAGCCTAAAGCTGGAGCTTTCAAAAAAGCTGGCGTTGATACTTACAGAGTTTTAAAAGAATTTAAGTTTGACAATTGCGGAGAGTATTCTCTTGGTCAAGAAATCAAAGCTGATATCTTTGCCGAGGGAGATAAGGTAGATGTTACTGGTACAACAAGAGGTCGTGGTTTTACTGGCGTAATTCAAAGATGGAATCAACACAGACTTAAAATGACTCACGGCGTTGGACCTGTCCATAGAGAAGTCGGATCTATGGGCGCAAACTCAACTCCATCAAGAGTGTTCAAAAACAAAAATATGCCTGGACATTATGGTGTAGAGCGAGTTACTATTCAAAACCTTGACATAGTTAAGGTTGACCCTTCAAGAAATTTACTTCTCGTTAAAGGTTGTATCCCTGGTCCTAAAGGCTCAGTAGTAACAATCCGTGAAGCAGTTAAAAGGAGTTAATGTTTGTTATGGCAAAAGTTAAAGTTTATAATATGCAAGCCCAAGAAGTAGGGCAAGTTAATCTCCCAGACGAGCTTTTTGCAGTTGAGTATAATGAGCCACTTATTCATGAGGTAGTTGTTGCTTACAACGCAAATCAAAGGCAAGGCACTAAATCAACTCTTACCAGAAGTGAAGTTAGAGGACATGCTAAAAAACCTTGGAGACAAAAAGGAACTGGGCGTGCAAGACAAGGTTCTACAAAAGGACCTCAATGGAGAGGTGGCGGAGTGGTATTTGCTCCAAAGCCAAGAGATTTCTCTAAAAAGGTAAACAAGCAGAAGAAGAGATATGCAATTCTTTCTGCGTTAAGCGAAAAAATTAGACAAAATCAAGTTGTAGTACTTGACAAGTTTGAATTTGACGCACCAAAAACTAAACAAGCAAAAGCTTTTCTTGATGCATTCAAGTTTGCTGGAAAAGTTCTTGTTATCAATAATGCTAATGATCAAAATGTTAAGCTTTCTACTGCAAATATCCCAAATCTTAGCATTGAAGAGGCTGTAAATCTTAATGTATACGAAATTCTTGCAAACAAGAATGTAGTACTAACACAGTCAGCTATTAAACAACTAGAGGAGGCATACGAAGAATAATGGAAAACGAAAAAATCATTATTAAACCACTTCTCACTGAGAAAAGTTATTCTGGCATTGCAAATAAAGTTTATTCCTTTATAGTTGCTAAAAGTGCTGGAAAAATTCAAATTAAAAACGCTGTCGAACAACTTTTTAATGTAAAAGTTGCAAAAGTAAATACTTGTACCGTTAAAGGGCACAAAAAAACTCAAAATACAAGAGCTGGAAGAACGGTTGGCAGAACTAGTGATTACAAAAAAGCTATAGTAACACTTACGCCTGATTCAAAAACAATCGCTTTCTTCGATAGCTTGTCTTAATTAAGGAGGCACGAATATGGCAATTAAAATTCATAGACCTACTTCCGCTGGAAGAAGGTTTTACACAACCGCTTCCTACGAAGAAATCACTAAAAAAGAACCAGAAAAATCTCTTCTTGCCACTAAAAATAGCAAGGCAGGAAGAAATGCTCAAGGAAAAGTTACTGTTCGTCATCAAGGTGGTGGTAACAGACAGAAATATCGTATTATTGATTTTAAACGCAATAAGGATAACATTCCAGCAAAAGTTGTGGGCATAGAGTATGATCCTAATAGAACAGCATATATTGCTTTACTTAATTACACAGATGGCGAAAAGAGATATATCATTGCTCCAGTTGGACTTAAAGATGGCGATATAGTTATGAGCGGAGAAAATGCTGAGATTAAAGTTGGCAATGCTTTACCTCTTGCAAAAATCCCTGTTGGTTCGGTTATTCATAATATCGAGCTTCAACCAAAAAAAGGTGCTCAACTTGCTAGATCAGCAGGTTCTGAAGTTCAGCTTATGGCTAAGGAAGGTAATTATGCAACACTTCGTCTTCCAAGTGGAGAGATGAGAAAGGTGCTCTTGTCTTGCCGTGCAACAATCGGAACGGTTGGCAATATTGACCACGAGCTTGTTTCTCTTGGCAAGGCTGGTAGAAATAGACATATGGGCGTTAGACCTGCCGTTCGTGGTGTGGCTATGAACCCTAACGACCACAAGCATGGCGGTGGAGAAGGTAAGAGTCCTGTAGGTATGGCATCTCCAGTTACACCTTGGAATAAACCTGCTCTTGGATATAAGACAAGAAAGAAAAAGAATAAAACTAACCGCTTGATGGTTAAGAGAGTTAATTAGGAGAGTAGACTATGAGTAAAACATTAAAAAAACCATACGTTCATCCAAGTTTAGTTAAAAAAGTTGCTCAAATGCAAGAATCAGGTGTTAAACGCCCTATTAAAACTTGGTCACGTTCTTCAACTATTTATCCTGATTTCGTAGGATTCACATTCGCAGTTTACAATGGCAAAAAACACGTCCCTGTTTATTGCACTGCAGAAATGGTTGGTCATAAACTTGGAGAATTCTCTCCAACAAGAACTTACAAGGGACACACTAAAAAGTCGGCAACCGTTGCCAAACCAGGCAAAAAGTAGAGGTAATATATGGCTACAAGAATTAGACAAAAAGCTGAGAAAAGAAACAATGAAAAAAAGTTTGCTTATGCTAAAGCAAAATATGTCAGAATGAGTCCTTCTAAAATTACCTATATTTTAGATCTTATTCGTGGCAAAAAGGCTCAAGAGGCTGTTGCAATACTTGAAAATATGCCTGATAAAGGTGCGTTTGAAAGCCTTAAGGTTTTAAAAAGTGCTATCGCAAATGGTGAAAACAATATGGGCAAAAATGCTGAAACACTATTTGTAAAAGAAGCTTATGCAACTAGTGGTCCTCAATTTAAGAGAATGAGTGCGAGAGCTAAAGGGCAAGGCAACGTGATACTCAAAAAGACTTCACATATCACTATTGTGCTTGATGAAGTGGTAGGAGGTTAAAAATGGGACAAAAAGTTAATCCTATAGGACTTAGAGTTGGAATAAACAAAGATTGGAATTCTACGTGGTATGCAGATAAAAAATCTTTTGCTACAAACCTTAAAGAAGACCAAGATATTAAAAACTTTTTAACTAAGAAGTATAAAGCATGTTCTATTTCAAAGATTACTATTGAAAGAACAGAGAGCAAACTTGTTGTAAACATATTCACTGCAAAACCTGGTATGATTATTGGAACTAAGGGTGCTGGAATTGAAAATATCAAGAAGGAAATCCAAAAAATTGCTAGACCAGTCAAAATGTTGCTTGTGAATGTTAAAGAGATTAAAAAACCTGATCTTGATGCTCAACTTGTTGCTGAGTCGATAGCAACTCAAATTGAAAAACGTATCGCTGCGAAGAGAGCTTTAAAACAAGCTGTAGAAAGAGTTATGAAAGCCGGTGCTAAGGGATGCAAGGTGCAAGCAGGTGGTGTGCTTGGTGCAGACAAAGCTCAAACTGAAAAACAGTTTAGAGGCTCTGTTCCACTTCATACACTTAGAGCTGACATCGATTATGGCGAGGCTGCTGCTTATACTCTTGCAGGTAAAGTTGGTATTAAATGCTGGATCTATAAAGGCGAAATTCTTGGTAAAAAGTCATCTGATGCAAAAGGAGGACAAGAATAATGTTAATGCCAAAAAGAGTTAAAAGAAGAAAAGTTCATAGAGGTAGAATGACAGGCAAAGCAACTCGAGGCAACACTCTTACTTATGGAAGTTATGGGATTGTTGCTGCAGAACCTTGTTGGATGAAGTCAAACCAAATAGAGGCTGCACGTGTTGCTCTTACTAGATATACCAAAAGGGAAGGTAAGGTTTGGATTAAAGTTTTTCCTGACAAGCCTGTAACCAAAAAACCAGCTGAAACTCGTATGGGTTCTGGTAAAGGTTCTCCAGAGTTTTGGGTTGCTGTCGTTAAACCTGGCAGAGTTCTCTTTGAAATAGAAGGTGTTTCTGAAGAAGTGGCAAAAGAAGCACTTAGACTTGCTGGACATAAACTTCCTTGTAAAGTTAAGTTTATAAAGAAAGAAAACAATGCTAAAAAAGGTGGTGCGGAAAATGAAAATTAATGAAATTAAATACCTATCTGTTGCTGAGTTAAACGCCAAATTAAAGGAACTTAATAGTGAATTATTTAATCTTCGTTTTTCTCACGCTACTAGGTCACTTGCAAATCCTATGGCACTTCATAACATAAAGAAGGATATCGCAAGAGTAAAGACAATATTAAGAGAAAAAGAATTACAAGAAAAGGGAGGAAACGATGGAAACAAGTAGAAATACAAGAACAACTCGTATAGGCGAAGTTGTTTCAGCTGGCAAAATGGACAAAACTGTTGTAGTTAGAGTCGTTTCCAGAGTAAAAGACCTTATTTATAAAAAAGTCGTTAAAAAATCTAAGAAGTTTAAAGCTCACGATGAAAATAACATATGTGGCATAGGTGACACCGTTAAGATAATGGAAACTAGGCCATTAAGTAAAGATAAACATTTTCGTGTTGTTGAAATCGTTGAAAAAGCTAAGTAAGGAGGATAGAATATGATACAACCTCAAACAAGATTAAAAGTTGCAGACAATACAGGTGCAAAAGAAATTATGTGTATCAGAGTTCTCGGCGGTTCTTTTAGAAGAAGCGGTAACATTGGCGATGTAATAGTTGCCTCTGTTAAAAAGGCTATTCCTGGCGGAACTGTCAAGAAAGGCGATGTGGTAAAAGCTGTCATAGTTCGTTCTTCTAAAGGACTTCGTAGAAGTGATGGTTCTCACATAAGATTTGATGATAATGCTGCAGTAATTATTGATAATCAAAAACAACCAAAAGGTACACGTGTATTTGGACCTATCGCAAGGGAGCTCCGTGATAAGGGATATATGAAAATTATATCACTTGCACCGGATGTTATTTAAAAGGAGCATACGATGAAAATGACAGTAAAAAGCGGAGATAACGTTCTTGTTATCACAGGAAAGGATAAAGGCAAAACAGGAAAAATTACTGCTGTTTATGCAGATTCTGGCAAAGTACTTATAGAAAATGTCAACATTGTTTCAAAACATCAAAAACCAAAATCTCAACAAGATAAGGGCGGTATCTTTAAAAGACCTGCTCCAATTGAGGCTTCAAACGTGCTTGTTATTTGTCCTGTTTGTGATAAAGCTACTAGAATTGCTCACAAAGAAGTTGACGGCAAAAAAATCCGTATTTGCAAAAAGTGTGGGGCTTCTCTTGATAAAGAATATGTAAAACTAACCAAAAAAGAAGCAAAGAAGTCAGTTAAGGCCTCTGACCTTAAAGGAGCTAATTTAAAGCCTGCTTCAAGTGAAGAAGTAGCTACAAAGAAAGCTGAAGATAAAAAGGATGCTTCAAAAACAACTAAGAAAGCAAGCTCAAGTAAAACTTCAACAAAAAGTGTTGAAGGACAAAAAAAGCCAGCAACAAAAAAGTCGACAGCAAAAAAGGAAACTGAGTAGGAGTGAAATATGGCTAAAGAACAAAATAGAATTTTAGAAAAATATAGAAAAGAAGTTGTGCCTGCTCTTATTAAAGAATTTGGTTACAAAAATGTCAATGAAGTTCCTAAGCTTGTAAAAATCAACTTAAATATGGGGCTTGGCGATGTTAAAGGTAATTCAAAGAGTTTCAATATAGCTGTAGAAGAGCTTGCGGTTATTTCAGGTCAAAAACCTGTTGTAACAGTTGCTAAAAAATCAATCTCTAACTTCGGTGTTAGAGAAGGACAAAAGATTGGTGCAAAGGTTACTCTTAGAGGAGATAAGATGTACGAGTTCTTTGATAGACTTACAGCTATTGCTCTTCCAAAAGTGAGAGACTTTAAAGGTATATCTGAAAAATCTTTTGATGGCAAAGGAAACTACTCAATGGGAATTAAAGAACAGTTAATATTCCCTGAAATCGTTTATGAAAAAGTCGAAAAAATTAGAGGTTTTGATATTACTTTTGTAACAACCGCTAAATCTGATGAAGAGGCAAAAGCTTTACTCAAGGCACTCGGCTTGCCTTTCGCTAAATAGGAGATTATTATGGCTAAAAAAGCATTAGTTGAAAAACAAAAAAGAGTACAAAAGTACAAAACACGTCAGTACACTAGATGTTCACTTTGTGGCAGACCACATTCAGTACTAAGAAAGTATGGAATTTGCAGAGTTTGTTTTAGAGAGCTTGCCAATAAAGGCGAAATCCCTGGCGTTAAAAAGTCTAGTTGGTAATTAAGGAGGAAAATATGTTAGTTACAGATCCTATTGCAGATATGCTTACAAGAATTAGAAATGCTACTATGGTAAAACATTCGACTGTTAGCATTCCTGCTTCTAATGAAAAACGTGCTATTGCTAAAATCCTTCTTGATGAAGGGTACATCGTCTCTTATGAAGAGGTGGAAGAGGCTGGACACAAAAATATCATAATCACTATAAAATATGATGAGTTTGGCGACAGTGTTATACAAGGTCTTAAAAGAATTTCTAAGCCAGGTCTTCGTATTTATGCACAGAAGGATAAACTTCCTAAGGTTATTAACGGTCTTGGAATTGCCATTATTTCAACAAATAAAGGCATAGTAACTGATAAAGAAGCTAGGAAACTTGGTGTTGGTGGCGAAGTTCTCGCTTATGTATGGTAAGGAGGAGTTATGTCAAGAATTGGAAAAGAGATTATAGTTATGCCAGCAGGCGTTACTGCTAAACTTGAAGGCAATACCCTTACCGTTACAGGACCTAAAGGGGCATTAACGCAAACTATAGACAATGAAATTAAAGTCAATATTGATGGTCAAAATTTATCTTTTGAAATCGCAATTGAAAGTGCATCTTCAAATGCTAAACATGGACTGACAAGAGCACTTGCTCATAATATGGTTGTTGGTGTTAGTGAGGGCTTTACAAAGACTCTACAAATTGCAGGAGTTGGTTACAAAGCATCAGTAAATGGGAATAAACTTGTTATGAACCTTGGATTTTCGCATCCTGTAGAAGTGGAAATTCCTAGCGATATCAAAGTATCTTGTCCTTCTGCAACTGAGGTAACTATAACAGGTGCAGACAAACAAAAAGTAGGGCAATTTGCTTCAAAGGTAAAATATATAAGACCTGTTGAACCATATCACGGATATGGAATCAAGTATGCGGATGAAGTAGTTATAAGAAAAGTCGGAAAAACAGCCGGTAAGGGCAAGAAATAGGAGTGCTTATTATGATTAATAAGATAGATAAAAACACAGAAAGGCAAGTTCGTCATAAAAGAGTTAGAACTAAAGTTTCGGGAACAAGTGACAAACCACGTCTTTGTGTTTATAGAAGTTTAAATCAAATTTATGCTCAAATCATTGATGATGTAAAGGGAGTCACTCTTGCCTCTGCTTCTACCTTAGACAAAGATGTTAAAGCACTTTGCCAAGGCAAAAACAAATCAGAGCAAGCTAAGGTTGTTGGGCAGGCTATTGCTAAGCGTGCTTTAGAACAAAAAATAAACGAAGTTGTTTTTGATAGAGGTGGATATATTTATATCGGTCGTGTTCAGGCTTTGGCAGACGGTGCCAGAGAAGCTGGGCTTAAATTTTAGGAGGAAGTTATGGCAGAAAAAGAACAGATTACCGCAGAGAACGTTGCAACTGAAAACACTCCTGCAGAAAAAACACCTAAAGCTAAAAAAGGCAACTTCTCAGGCAAAAGAAAAGAAGAACGCAAGGAAAGAGCTCCTAGAAAAGAAGCTAGCGAATTTGATAAACAAGTTGTTTCAGTTCGTAGAGTACAAAAGGTTGTAAAAGGTGGACGTACCCTTCGTTTCTCCGCTCTCGTGGTAGTTGGAGATAGAAAAGGTCGTGTAGGTTTAGGTATTGGGAAAAGCAAGGAAGTTAGCTTAGCTATAGAAAAAGCAACCACAATTGCAAAGAAAAATATTGTTAATATTCCAATTATTAATGATACAATACCACACAGCACAACAGGAAAATACTCAGCTACAAGCATTTTGCTTCTTCCTGCCCCTGAAGGTACAGGAGTTATAGCTGGTGGCTCAGCACGTGCTGTAATTGAACTTGTGGGCATTAAAAACATCGTAACAAAAAGACATGGTTCTTCAAATAAGATGAATTGCGTTAAGGCTACAATGGCAGGACTTTTAAGCTTAAAGACAAAAGAAGAGATTGCTAGACGTCGTGGCAAAGCAGTTGAAGAAATATAGGAGGGTATTATGGCAAATAAAGATAAAAAACTTAAAGTTACTTGGGTAAAAAGCTGTATTGGTTATAATAACAAGCAAGCCCTCATTATAGAAGCACTTGGCTTTAAAAAGCTTGGTCAAACAAGACTGCTCCCTGACAATGATTCCATTAGAGGTAGCCTGCATCACATTGCACACCTTGTTAAAGTGGAAGAAAATTAATAGGAGGCTAAAATGGAACTTGAAAATTTAAAACCTGCCAAAGGAGCTACGACAAAAAAAGTTAGAGTAGGTCGTGGCATCGGAAGTGGCATTGGCAAAACAAGTGGAAAAGGGCATAAAGGTCAAAACGCTAGAAGTGGTGGTGGAGTAAGACCTGGATTTGAGGGCGGAAACATCCCTATGATCAGAAAAGTGCCAATAAGAGGATTTAATAATAAAAACTTTACTAAAAGATATGCTTGCGTAAATGTTGGCGACCTTGAGGCTTTTGAGGCTAATGCTGTTATTGATCAAGAACTTTTATATCAAACTAGATTTATTGGTAAGCGTAGCGAATATGGACTTAAAGTTTTAGGAGATGGCGAACTTACAAAGCCTCTCACTATAAAAGCTAGCAAAGTAACTAAACAAGCGAGAGAAAAAATCGAAAAAGTTGGCGGAAAAATTGAGGAGATATAATGTTTAGAACGATAATCGATGCATTTAAAGTGAAGGAAATAAGGAATAAGATTTTAATCACACTCCTTCTTCTTTTCATTTATAGGGTAGGATGCTGGATTCCTTGTATCGGCTTTGACGCTGATTTTGTGCTTGGCGGAAGCTCAGAAACTGGAACTTTTGGGTTCTTTGAGCTTATGAATATGGTATCAGGTGGTGCACTTGCCAACTGTTCGGTGCTGGCACTAGGTGTTTCTCCTTATATAACAGCATCTATAGTTATTCAACTTTTAACTTTTGCAATTCCTGCTCTTGAAAGACTTGCTAAAAGTGGAGAGGATGGAAAAAGAAAACTGAGTTTGTATACAAGAATAGCAGCATTAGTACTCGCTATAGCTCAAGCTGTCGGCATTGTTGTAGGTTATGCTGACCAAAACATAATGGATCCTGACCTTACATCTGCCATCCCTGAGTGGCTGGTTGGTTGTGGTATGGTTATTGTAATGGTTGCTGGTTCAATGTTTACCGTTTGGATAGGCGAAAGAATAACTGATCTTGGCATAGGAAATGGTACAAGCCTTCTTATCTTTGTGGGTATTCTTTCATCTGCAGGAACTTCAGTTGCTGCAATCATTACTGAATGTTTCAACGACCCTACCTATATTTGGTATCTTGTTCTGTTTATTGTAGCACTTATACTCATCTTTGCCTTTATTGTATTTATGGATAATTCTGAAGAGAGAATCAGAGTTCAATATGCAAAGCAGATTAAAGGAAACAAGATGTATGGAGGACAAAGTCAACATATACCAATCAAATTAAATGCTACAGGGGTTATGCCAATTATCTTTGCTTCAGCATTATTAACATTTCCGCAACTTATAATATCAATCTTCTGGCCTGATGTTACTTGGTATAGTGACTGGCTTGGAACAAACTCATGGCTTTATATAGTATTAACCGCACTTTTAATTTTGGTATTTGCTTTCTTCTATTCAAAGATATCGTTCGATCCAGATGATATCAGTAAAAGATTTCAACAGCAAGGTGGTTTCATCCCTGGAATTAGACCAGGTAAGCCAACTGCAGATTATTTAAGAAAGATATCAAATAGATTGACTTTCTTTGGAGCATTAATGCTTGCATTCATTGCACTAATACCATCACTAGCATTTAAAGCTATAGGAGATTATGCAGGTGCGGCAATATTAATCAATGCTTTCAGTACAACGGGACTAATGATTGTGGTTTCAGTTGCACTAGAGCTTGAAAAGCAACTTTCAGCACAAATGTTTGTGAGAAATCATAAAGGATTTTTGAGCTGATTTTACTAAACAGATTTAATATTTTATTAGATCTTAATAAAATTAATTTAGCTATTCCGACTTTTAGTCGCTAGCATAGTGATAAAACTTCAAGTCTTAAGTAAATTAATGATTAATGTAAATTCTTTTGATAATTAATTTCACTTGAGACTTGATAGCAAAGTCACAGAATAATTAGGAGTATGTATGAAAATTATTCTTTTAGGTGCGCCAGGCAGTGGTAAAGGCACTTTAGCAAAAAAGATTTCAAGAGATTTTGGTATACCTCAAATCTCTACAGGGGATTTATTTAGAGCTATTGTACAAGAAAATAGTCCTCTTGCAAACAAGGTTAAAGAAATTATGTCAAGTGGTGGACTTGTTCCAGATGAAATTACCATCGAGATGGTTAAAGACCGTATTTCAAAGCCAGATTGTAAGAAGGGGTATATTTTGGATGGCTTTCCAAGAACTGTTAAACAAGGAGAGGCGCTTGCAACATTTTCTCAAATTGATACTGTTATCTTAGTCGAGCTTGCCAATGAAGTTATAATTGAAAGACTTTCTTCAAGAAGAACTTGTCCAAAGTGTGGCGAAATTTACAGTATGGAGGATAACCCAGAACTAATTTGTAAAAAATGCAATACTCCATTAATTCAGCGTGATGACGATAAACCTGAAACTATTAAACATCGTCTGGAAGTTTATGACAAAAATACATCACCACTCATAAACTTCTACAGTGATAGGCTGTTTAAAGTTTCTTCAGCAGGTAGTCCTGAGGAAACATATATGCCAGTAAAAACTTTTCTAACGAATTTGGAGGAGAAGGGTGAATAACTTAACTCCTGCTGAACTTGTTCTTATGAGAAAGGCTTGTCAAATCACAAGAGATGCCTTAAATTATGCAGAAACGCTAATAAAACCAGGTATTTCGACAAAAGATCTTGACAATCTCGTAGAAAAGTTTATAATTAATAGTGGTGCTATCCCTGGATGTAAAGGATATGAAGGGTTCCCAGCGGCAATATGTGCCTCAGTAAATGATACTGTTGTGCATGGAATACCAAGCAAAGATATCATTTTGCAAGAAGGGGATATTATAAGTGTTGACCTCGTTGTGAACTACAAAGGTTTAAATGGCGATGGTGCACGAACTTTTCCTGTTGGAAAAATTTCTCCAGAAAAAGCAAAGCTGATTGAAGTCACTAAGCAATGCTTTTTTGAAGGAATAAAGCACTTAAAAGTAGGACACCGCTTGGGAGAACTCTCAAATGCTATCCAAAAATATGCTGAGGATAATGGCTTTTCTGTTGTAAGAGAACTTGTTGGACATGGCATTGGGAAGAAAATGCATGAGCCGCCAAATGTGCCAAACTATGGCAAGGTTACAGACGGACCTATTGTTACAGGAAATGCCTGTCTTGCAGTTGAACCTATGATCAATATGGGAAGTAAAGATGTTTGGCTAAAAGAAGATGGCTGGGGAGTTATTACTAGAGATGGTAAGGCTTCTGCGCATTATGAAAATACAGTGCATATTACAAAAGATGGCGTTGAAATTCTTACTTTGTGAGGTGTTATGTACAAAATAGGGCAAGTGGTATTAGCAAAAGCAGGGAAAGAAAAGGGGCAAATATTTGTTATTGTTTGGGTCGATGATAAGTATGTAGGCTTATCTGATGGAAAGAGACTAAAAACAGATAACCCCAAGAAAAAAAGTTTTAAACACATAAAATTATACTGTAAAGATTGCTTAAATGAAAGCGATGTTCTTGATAAAAATCCACGGGTCAATGCTTTGATACGAAAATTTTTATCAGATAAAAGGAGTCAGTGATGTCTAAAGATGATGTAATTGAATTTGAGGGTGTGGTAATTGAAGTTTTACCTAACACTACTTTCAGAGTTCGTCTATCTAATGGTCATGAAATCCTAACATATCTCTCAGGAAGATTACGTAAAAACTATATTAAAATCCTTGAGGGCGATAAGGTAAAAGTCGAAATGAGCCCTTATGACCTTACAAAAGGGCGTATTACTTGGAGAGATAAGGGCTAAAAAGGAGACAAAAATGAAAGTTAGAGCATCTGTTAAGCCAATTTGTGATAAGTGCAAGGTTATTAAGCGTGATGGCAAAGTTATGGTCATCTGCAAAAACCCAAAACATAAACAAGTTCAAGGCTAAAACTAAAAAATGGAGGATATTTAAATGGCAAGAATTGCTGGTGTAGATTTACCCAGAGAAAAAAGATTAGAGCTTGGTCTTACCTATATTTATGGAATAGGCAGAGACACCTCTAATAAAATTTGTGAAGCAACTGGAGTTAGTGCGGATATTCGTGTAAAAGACCTCACTGATGACCAAATTGCTAAACTTCGTAATTATATTGAACATAATCTCATCGTTGAAGGTGAGCTTCGTAAAAAAGTCGACATGGATATTAAAAAACTTGGCGAAATAGGTTGTTATCGTGGCATACGCCATAGAAAAGGCTTGCCTGTTAGAGGTCAAAATACTCGTAACAATGCAAGAACTAGAAAAGGACCTAAGAAAGTTGTCGCTGGAAGTTCTAAGAAAGGTAAATAAAGGAGTTATTTATGGCTAAAAGTACACAAAACAAAAAAACAACAAAAAAGAGAGTTAGCAGAAATATCTCTGCAGGACAAGTGCATATCAAAACTTCTTTTAACAATACTATCGTAACATTTACTGATTGCGATGGCAATGTTTTATCTTGGTGTAGCTCTGGTAAGCTTGGACTTAAAGGTTCTAAGAAAAGTACCCCATATGCTGCACAATCATGCGTAGAAGATGCTGCAAAAGTCGCTAAGGAACACGGCATTAAGTCTGTTGAAGTTTTTGTTAAAGGGCCGGGTAGTGGTAGAGAACTAGCTATTCGTTCACTTGCAAACTGCGAACTTAATGTTACCATGATTAAGGATGTTTCTCCAATCGCCCATAACGGTTGCAGACCTCCTAAAGTTAGAAGAGTTTAAAAGGAGATGGACTAAATGGCAAGAACTATTGAACCTGATTGCCGTCAATGTAGACGTGAAGGTTGCAAACTTTTCCTTAAAGGCGAAAGATGTACAACCAAAAAGTGTGCAATGGAAAGAAGACCTGTTATCCCAGGACAACATGGTAATTCTAAAAGAAGAGTTGCTTTTTCTGAGTACGGCACTCAACTTCGAGAAAAACAAAAAGTAAGAAGAATGTATGGTATTTTGGAAAGACAATTTAGAGAATACTATGAAAAAGCAAACAAAATGCAAGGTGCTACTGGTGAAGTTATGCTCTCGTTAATTGAAAGACGACTTGATAATGTTGTTTACAGAATGGGGATTGGTACTAGCAGAAAACAAGCTCGTCAAATGGTAAATCATGGCTTGATTACAGTAAATGGAAAGCGTGTAGATATCCCATCTTACCAAGTTAAGAGTGGAGACATCATTGCAGTTAAAGAAAATAAACAAGACAATGAGGCATTTAAAGACTTAAAAGGTAGCAAAATTGTTATGCCTAAATGGCTTGAGTTTGATACAAACACTCTCTCTGGGAAAATTTTAGCACTTCCTAGCAGAGAAGATATCGACTCCGATATCAAAGAACAGCTTATCGTTGAATTCTATTCAAGATAGTATAACGGAGGTTTTAAATTATGGAAATGGAAAGACCAAGATTATCTTGTGAAGAAACTGAAAATGGAACTTTTGCAAGATTTATTGTTGAACCACTTGAAAAAGGATATGGGATTACACTAGGCAATGCACTTAGAAGAACTCTGCTTTCAGCTTTGCCAGGTTCTGCTGGCATAGCAGTAAGAATCGCAGGAGTACCTCACGAATTTTCTACAGTAAGGGGTATAACTGAAGATGTTGTTGACATTATTCTTAACTTAAAGGGACTTGCTTTAAGATGCAGAAATCAAGATAAGGACTATGTAACCTATCTTCATATCAGAAAAACAGGAGCTGGCGAGGTAACTGCTAGGGATTTTGAAGAGAGCTCAGATGTTGAAATTCTCAATCCAGATTTGCATATCTGCACTATGGATGAAGGTGCGGTGTTAGACCTTGATTTAATGGTAGGAAATGGCAGAGGCTATGTGCCAAATACAACAAATAAGACTAAGTTTACTGATCTAGACTATATTGCTATAGATTCACTTTTCTCTCCAGTAAAAAAGGTAAACTTTAGCGTAGAAAGTACTCGTGTTGGACAAAGTGTAAATTATGACAAATTGACTCTTGAAGTGGAAACAAATGGCACTACTCCAGCGAGAGAAATTGTTGCACTTGCTGGGAAAATTATTGTTGAACATATCAATTTATTTGTTGAATTGTGTACACAAATTGCAAATTCTGATATTTTAGTTTCGCGTGAAGAGGATAAACAAGTAAAATTATTAGAACTTCCTATAGAAGAGATGGATCTTTCTGTTCGTTCGTACAACTGCTTAAAAAGAGCAGGTATCAATACTGTCGAGGACCTTATTAAAAAATCTAGAGGAGATATGCTAAAGGTCAAAAATTTGGGTATCAAGTCAATTGATGAGGTTATTAATAAACTTGAAAGTTATGGACTTTCACTTCGCAGGGACGAAGATTAAACTAAAAGGAGAAATAAAATGGCTAATGCAAAATTAGGTAGACCAAGTAAAGAAAAGAATTCAATGTTACGTGGGCTTGTTTCTGACCTTTTGTGGTTTGGAAAAGTTGAAACTACTCTTGCTAAGGCTAAGTCAGTTAGAAGTCAGGCAGAAAAGATTTTAACCCTTGCAATTAACTCGTATGAAGATATTGTTAAAGTATCTAAAGATATGAAGGATGAAAAAGGTGTAAAAGTTAAGAAAACAATTTCTAACGATGGCCCTAAAAAATTGCAAGCACGCAGAGAGATAATGGCTTATCTTATGGACAGACAAGAACAAAGAAAGCCAAAAGAGTCTCTTCAAGCTTTTGAGGCAAGAACGCAGGGAATCAACCACCCGTTGCTTGAAAAGATTTTCAATCTATATGCACCAAAATATTCAGCTAGAATTAAAGAAGTAGGACAAGGCGGTGGATATACTAGAATTGTTAAGATGGGACAAAGAAGAGGCGATAGTGCAGAAATTGCTGTAGTTGAGTTAATATAGAATTACTTAATGATCAAAAATCATTGCTTTAATAAATAGCAATGATTTTTTGCTAATTTATGCTTTTAGGAAAGTAAAATATTCTATGAGATAACATAGTGTTTTAAGTTTTGTGTTTTAAAATTAAAATTCATTAGGTTTAAATTCTTCATTAAATATTAATAATGATTGCGAAAATTTGATTTTAATAAATTTTTTTATTAAGAAAATTTGTGTTTATCTATTACGGATAGTGCAAAACAGTTAGCTATAACTATAAAAATAAAGCAATTTAAAAAATGTTATAATGATTATGGATAAAGGAGAATATATGAGAGCAGTTGTGCAGAGGGTGTTAAGTGCATCGCTTAAAGTAGATAACAAGCTTATCTCAGAAATTGGGAAAGGGTTGGTTGTATTTTTAGGGATAGGCGAAGGTGATAATGAAGAAAATTTGCAAAAATTAATGCAAAAAATAGCAAAACTACGCATTTTTGAAGATGAAAACGGGAAAATGAACCTTTCGGTAAAACAAGTAGAGGGAGAAGTCTTGTTAGTGAGCCAATTTACTCTTTATGGTGATTGTTCTCACGGAAGTAGACCAAGTTTTATTAAAGCTGAAAAACCTGAACGAGCAAAAATGTTATACGAAATGGCAAAAACTGAATTGTCTAATGAAGGGCTTAAGGTTAAAACAGGTGTTTTTGGTGCTGATATGAAGATTGACGCTCTTAATGATGGACCTGTGACAATTATTATAGACAGCAGAGATTTGAAATAATATTATTGCATTAAAAAGAACTTAAGCAGGATGACCTATAGTAATATTAGTAATTTATATGTCGTTAAGCGGATAAAGTGTAATTTTTATCAATTTTTAAAAAGTTGTCTAGATTATTTTTACTATTGAATATATTACGCATATAAGATAAAAGAAAGCTTGTATTAAAGCTGTAATTCACGGTAAAATTTATGTTTTTTATGATAAATTTTAAAAAAATGTTGACAAATTGATGTAAATATGCTAATCTTTAAGAGCATAGCATATTACTTTGGGGGATTAGCTCAGCTGGCTAGAGCGCTTGCCTTGCAAGCAAGAGGTCATCGGTTCGATTCCGATATTCTCCACCAATAGTATTGAAAGTAGGTATTATATCACTAGATATAGTGCCTATTTTTATTTATAATAATGTTTTTATCGTCAATTTTGTCGTCAATTTTCATAATAAAAGTTATTGTATAACCTGTGT
This sequence comes from uncultured Bacillota bacterium, assembly GCA_949296805.1. GTDB lineage: Bacteria > Bacillota > Clostridia > Christensenellales > UBA1242 > Caccovivens. The sequence goes on from CASFPO010000015.1 coordinate 18,049, forward strand.
ATATCTTCTTTGTTTATATCATTTTCAAGATATGTGTAAATATTGTTTGTTGTAGTAATGTTAGCGTGTCCTAGATATTGTTGTCTTTCTTTATCTCTATAACCTAGGTAAAATAAATTTGTTGCGGTTGTGTGTCTTAGAGAATGCAAAGACTTTTCTATTCCTATGCTTTTTAATAGTTTTGTAGTATATTTTGTTACATAATCACTTGTAAAGTTAAAATATGGTTTACTTATGTTGTGTTCTTTTAGATATTCAATCATCGCTTTTGAGATTTTAATGTCTCTCTGTGCATTCTCTGTTTTAGTTCCGTTTATATGCAATAGCTGTTTATCTTCGTTTATATCTTCCATTTTAAAGGCAAGCGTTTCGTTTCTCCTAGTTCCAAATATAAGACTAAAAAATATAAATGTTTTTAGTTTATGCCCTTTAATTGCTTGTAGTAGTTTTTGTTGTTCTTCTATGGTTAGTGGTTTGATTATTTCCCTACTTGCCTTTTTAGGTAGTTTTAATGCGGTTGTAGGGTTTATTGTAATATACTTGTTAGAATAAGCATAATCAAATATTGCTTTCAAATGCTGTAGTAATATTTCTTGTATTCGTCTTTTGTCGCAAAAACTATTGATAAATAATTGCAGCTCTTTAAAAGTAAACTTGTTTATATTTTTATTTTCTAGTTTTGTTAGTATATGTGTATATATTGTAGTATTGTAAACCTGTTTTGCGCTATCTTTAATATATGGCTCTTTAAAGTTGTGATACCATTCTAAAACAATATTTTTAAAAAGATATTTATTTCTTTGTATTTTGTTTCTTTGTTTAAGTTCTCGCACTTCTTTTTCAAGTTTTTTGCGGGTGCTTTTGATTATATATATTCTTTCATTGTCAATCATTTTAGAATATTCGTAGCGCCCATCTTTTCGTTTATATATATTTTTCATTTCGTCAACTCCTTTTGTGGTTGACGATTTTTCATTGTTTGTATTATCAGGTAGTAAAAAAGGTTTATGATTTTCTTCGTATCCAGATATGGCAATTTGTATTAATTCAATATGTTTTTATATATTCAATCAGATTATCCATATTTAACTCCTTTTGTTATAAAGGTTGATTATTTTTTGTTTTTCTTCTTCGGCAGTCTTTAACCCTATGATATATGCTTCTATTCGTTGGCAAGCTTCTTCTTGTAGAGTTTTAATTTGCTCGATTATGTTAAGCTGAGTTTGTGTAAATTGACTTTTGTCTATCAAGTAGGGTGTTTCATATCCTACTAGATTGTCGATAGTTGTATGAAAGTACTGTGCAAGCTTTTTTAAGTTTTCAGCATCTGGGAATGTTTTACCCGTTTCATAATTAGAGTATGTGTTTTGTGGTATGTTTGTCGCTTTGGCAACTTCTACCTGTGTCTTATTGGCGGAAAGCCTTATTTTTTTTATGTTATTCATAGTTACCTCCGCTTAAATTATAAAACTTATTGATATTGATTTCAAGGAATATCAAAAAATTAGTAAATTTATCAAAAAATCGATAAAATTGTTTTGAAATATCAATAAAACGTGATATTATATACTTGAAATATCAATATTTCGATATTTAAATTAATAAAAGGGGGTTAAGGTATGGTTACAAAGTATGAGATTAGACACTCTGGAAGGTCAAAGAGCTTTGATAAACTAGAAGACGCTATCAAACACGGCTCAGCACTTGAGAAACTAGGCTATATTGTAACTTTAAATATGGTTACGTACAGCTTATACAGCACAATCAGCACTACAATTTACAAGACAAGTAAAAAATAGCAAATTTGCGATTTAAGACAAGAAAAAGGTATGCCTTGATAAATTGCTTGAGCATACTTTAAAAAATCGATTGTAGCGAAAAAAATGTCAAAAAAGTTGACTTAGAAGGGGGTATTTTTTAAAAGTGCAATGACAAAAATGAGTAAAAAATTCAAACAAGAAAATTCATTCTTTTTAAAGGGTAAAATCAGGCAGAAAATTGACTATAACGAGAAGTGTAAGAGATGTGATTGTGATTGCAAACAAAGTTATAAAGCTAAAGTTGTATTTTGCCCATACTTTACTCCTATAAAAGAAGGTGCAAAAAGTGACAAAAAATAGTTTTATAGTATACCACAATTATAGAGAAAAGTTAAAAAGCCTAACAGATGCGCAGATAGGTAAACTTTTTAAGGCAATGCTTGACTATTCTATAACAGGTAATGAGCCTAAATTAAGCGGTGTATTAAAGGTTGCCTTTCAATTTATCAAGGTAACTATGGATGAAGATAAACAAAAATATGATAGCATATGTGAAAAGCGAAGAGAAAACGCCTCACTTGGTGGTAAGCAAAAGGTAGCAAATGCTAGCAATTGCAAGCAAAAGGTAGCAAATCTAGCTGATAATGATAATGATAATGATATTAGTCTGTCTATTAATAATAAATATATATATCTATCAACGCGCGCACGCGCGTGCGAGAGCGAAGAAGATATAAAAGAATTTTTACAAGAGCATTTTAAAGGTTATTTTAATTATTGGGGGTACGACGAACAAGATAAACAAACCTTTTTTGAAGTCATACAGGTCCTAGCAAATGCAATTGTAAGAGCAAAAAACAATGATTTAAAATTCTATCTTATGCGGTATGACGTCGATAAGTTGTTAAAAGATATATCAATTTTAGATGATGAAGATATACATAGGATAGTATGGCAAGTTTTGTATAACAATGAAATTCAAGACCGGTATTTGTATATTTTAGGTGCTTTGCTAAGTCGAGCAAAAGAGAAAGCACAAAGTTGGGGTAAAAAATAATGAGTTTATTTAAAATGCAGGATGAAAAATTAAAGGCATGTTATGTTGGTTTTAAAAAAACACAACATTTTATTCACTTAAATAAAACCGAAATTGATGATTATATAATGCAAGCATATTTAAAAATTTTAGAAGAAACTAAAACAAAAGATTTAAGTTTTGAAGATATGGTGAAAATTGCATTTAATGGAATTATAAATTTTTATCAAAAAGAAATTAGAAGAATAAAAAGAAATGATAATTTTGCTGCTTTTGAGGAATGTAAAGAAGAAGATAAAATTGTAAATATTATTAAAGACGAAAGTTTTGAAAATCAATTAAAATATGAAGTATTAAAAAAGTGTTTTATAGAATTTTTAAAAAATAGTAATTATAATAAAAATTTTATTATTGATAAGCTTTTAAAAAATATTAAACCTTGCACCCTTGCTAAAAGATATAAAATACAAACACAAAAACAAACAGAAATTATATATCAATTTAGACAAGAATTTTTAAATTATTTAGTTAAAGTTGGTTATATTGAAAGTGTTAATAATTTTAAAATTGAAAAATATTCCGAGTATGCTAAAAAGCACAAGATTTGTTTTAATAAAAAAATCTATGGGGAAAATTTTGATTATAAACAATGTAGAAATGATATTAAAATCTATCAATTAATAAGAGACGATATTTTAAATATAAATAAATATGCAGAAGCTATAAATATACCTACAAGTAGTTTAGAAAAGATTATAAAACATAAAGAGCATGCTATTTCTTTAAAATTATATCAAATTAATATTTTAAGAAAAAATTATTTTAATAATTATACCCTTGAAGAGTTGGTGAGTGAATAACAATGATTAAATTAAAAACAATACTTAAAGATAATAATATAAAAAATGTAGAGATAGAAAAATTTTTAAATATTTGGAAAAATGCTTTGACATACAAAATGTCTTTAAAAAGGGATTTTACTATCAATGAGTTAAAGTTAATAAAAATATTTCTTGTTAATAAAGGCATAATTGGTGATGATTATGATTATGCAGACTTTCTTGACTTAGTAGATTATGAAAAACCTATTAAAGATAAAAAATAACCAATTTTATAGCTTGCTTGCTAGTGCAAGAAAAAAATATTCTCAAAATAATGTTAGGCCAGAAAGCAAAAAGCGGAAAGGCAAAACCACAGCAAGCGGAGCGTGTGGTTGCCGGCGTTTTGCTAATGGCCGCATTTGAGAATATTGTGTTGTGATAATAAAAATAAATCCGCTAACAAAATTTTGTTTACAAAATTTTGTTGTTTGCATAAACGCAATTAGGAGTTAAAAGGAGTATAATATGCAAGACAAAAATGCAATAAACATAAAGGGAAGGAAATACGAAATAAAAAAGACTAAAGAGAGTATACTTAGTAAAGGGGAGATTTGTGCCGGTTTCTGCGATACTCTTAATAAAGAGATTTGTATCAAAATTGGAGATAACACCGAGGATGTGTGTCAAACTATAGTACACGAATTAATACACGCTAACTTATTTGAGTGTGGGCTTATAGAAGATAGCGGCAAAGAAGACTTAACGGAATGGCTAGAAGTACAATTTTTAATAATCATAAAACAATTTTTAAAGATAATAGGAATGCTATATCCAAGCAAAAAATATGATGCTAGAACAATTGACAATTTAATAACTAAATTGTTTGAGGTAAATAAATGTGCAATACACATATGAAGATGAGCGACTAGTATACTTTGTTTATTATAAATATTTTAAAAAATATTCAAGGTATAAAGATGATTTGTTGCAAGCCGGGAGATTTCAGCTCATAAGCAAAAAATCGCAATATGAGCTAAAACGCAACATAAAAGAGAGTACATATAAAGTAATGCTTATAAAAACCGGTATGCAATCTTTTATAAAAAAACAGTTTCACACCTGGAGGGCAAAAAATGAGCTTAATACCAAAGTTTTAGACTATAATGCTCCCAGTAATAAAGATTGTGATATATTTATCAGCGAGACAATAAAAGATGATAAAGCTAATTTAGATAGTAGGCTAAACTATGAGTATTTATTAAGCGCTTGCTTCCAGGTGCTTAACAATTTGACTAGAGGACAACGATTTAATAAAGTAATAATTGAGTACTTAAAAGACAACAATCAAAAAATTGTAGCAAAAAGGTTGAACGTATCACATCAATACGTATCAAAATGTGTTTCAGTATTTCGGCAAGCTTTAAAAGAAAAACTAATAAGAGAAGAATATTTTTAAAATTAGGTTGCCCAAATAGGATAATATGCATACAACATATATGTTGCGATTAAAATCATATTGAATATTGTCGTCAATGTTGTCGTCACTGATAATACAAAAAAATGTAAATCGTCGTAATTTAAAGGCATATAGCCTTTTTAAAAATTTGGTTTTCATACCTTGCAAGCAAGAGGTCATCGGTTCGATTCCGATATTCTCCACCATACAAAAGCAACTAAGGTTGCTTTTTTTATTGGGACAAGAAAACCACAAGCAGTGCTTGTGGTTCCAAAAGGCTTACAGCTATGGACATCAAAAACCTCCTATGTTAAAATATAGTTGAAGTTTTGCCGCTTTAACTAAAAACATAGGAGGTTTTTGTCTATGAA
>CASFPO010000016.1 GCA_949296805.1 uncultured Bacillota bacterium
GTAACCTATAGTGCCACTCAAACTACAGGAGATGATACAGTATGGGAAGAGTTAAACCTAAACTTTGACACTTCAGCCACTCCAGTAGTATTTTCTATCACAGTAGAGAACTTAAGTACCGAGCGTAGCTTAACGGTAACGCTAACCGACACAATCTCGGCTGAAACGCCAAACTTGCTAAAAACTATTACAACAACAAGCGGAGCATACACAAGCGGAGATATAATAACCCTTGACCCACAAGGACAGGCAAATGATACAGTGCAGTTTACCTTAACCCTATCAGTAGAGGATAAAAACACCTCACTAAGTAACGCAAGCTTTGGCTATGACCTACAACTCTTTGACGTAAGTGTAGCGCCAGAGCCACCAGTAGAGCTGACAGGTTTTACATTCACGACTTCAGGAAGTGAAGGCACACTAACCTCCCACACAGGCAGTGAAGCTAATGTAGTAATCCCATCAAGCTTTTCAATATTAGATGGTAAGTATGTAGAAGGTTCAGACTATACAATTACTGCGATTGCAGATAGTGCTTTCGAAGGGAACTTAAATTTGCAAAGCGTAACAATCCCAGAGGGTGTTAGAAGTATAGGAGATGATGCGTTTAGTGGTTGCAGTGCACTAACAGAAGTAAATTTTGGAGCAAATAGTCTATTGACAAGTATAGGAGATCGTGCTTTTGGTTCGTGCTATAGTTTAACAGGCATAACAATTCCAGATAGTGTTACAAGGATAGGAAGTAGTGCTTTTTACAGTTGCGATGCACTAACAGAAGTAAATTTTGGAGCAGGTAGTCAATTGGCAAGTATAGGAAGTTATGCTTTTGCAGACTGTGCAAATTTAACAAGCATAACAATTCCAGATAGTGTTACAAGGATAGGAGGGAGTGCTTTTAGTGGTTGTTATGCTTTAGCTGAAGTTTATAATTATTCAAGCCTCACAATAGATGATACAACAAGCAATGGATTTTTAGGATACTATGCCCAAGTAATATATAACGCTTCTGCCTTAACAGGAGCAAAACCTGCGACAAAGATAGAAAATGATGGCACAATGCAATATTATGTAGATGGTGCAACAAGGATTGCTCTTGCGCCAGCTGTGCCACGAGAAAGTTTAACAAGTGTGACCTTGAATTTAAATACTACCGAAATTAATCAGTATGCTTTTTATGAGTGTTCAAATTTAACAAGTATAACAATCCCAGCCAGCGTGACAAGTATAGGAGAGTATGCTTTTTTTCGATGTAATAATTTGACAAGCATAACAATTCCAGATAGTGTTACAAGTATAGGAGATGATGCTTTTTATGGTTGCAGTGCATTAACAGAAGTAAATTTTGGAGCAGATAGTCTATTGAAAAGTATAGGGAGGCGTGCTTTTAGGTTTTGTCCAAATATACCAAATATAACAATCCCAGAAAGTGTGATAAGTATAGGAGAGTGTGCTTTTCAATCTTGCAAAGCACTAACAGAAGTAAATTTTGGAGAAGATAGCCAATTGGCAAGTATAGAAAGTTCGGCTTTTAATTTGTGCTATAGTTTAACAAGCATAACAATTCCAGATAGTGTTACAAGTATAGGAGTGGATGCTTTTAGTGAGTGTTATGCTTTAGCTGAAGTTTATAATTATTCAAGCTTCACAATAGATTATAATGCAACAAGCAATGGATATTTAGGATATTATGCCCAAGTAATATACAATGCTTCAGACTTAGAAGGAGCAAAACCTGCTACAAAGATACAACCATATGAGAATGTTCAATATTATGTAGATGGTACAACAAGGATTGCTCTTTTGCCAGCTGTGCCACGAGAAAGTTTAATAAGTGTGACCTTGCATCCAGATACTACTGAAATTAATCACAATGCTTTTTATAATTGTACAAGCATGACAAATATAACAATCCCAGAGGGTGTGATAAGTATAGGATATCGTGCTTTTGGTAGTTGCACAAGTCTAGCAACAGTCACAATCGATAGCGGGGATATATATAAGGATTTAACTAGTAACACCGCCTGCGGATACTTGATTGACAATGCCAATACCATCCGAGTGCTTAAAAGTATAATTGATGGCGGATCGTATACAAACAGCTATCTTAACGGTGCGGATTTTACAAAAAGTCCAACTGCTACGGTAGACGGTTACTATGAGTTTACTAGATAGTAGGAGTTAGGTTTTGCATTAAAAATTAAAAATAATTAATTATATAGCTTAAAAGGATAGAAATTAAAGTTTTCTATCCTTTTTTGGTGGGTTCTACATAATATGATTTTTTATGACAATATAAGACAAAATATTTTTATCCATATTTAAGATTATATTTTATAATTTTAATTGGAGTTATTATGAAAAGTAAGTTAAGTCAGTTATTGTTATTTTTATGTTTTGTTGCCCTATTTTTTGTGCTGAGCGAGGCAAATATCTATGGGCAGATTTATCCGTTTGCCTTTTCTATGTTTTTTGCACTTGCGTGGGCAAATCAAAAGGTATATTTGCTAGCACCTGCGTTTTTTATAGGTCAGGTAATACTTAATCACACTTTTGAGGATATAATCAGTTCGCTTGTTACAATTTTTATGTTAGTTGTGCCTTATTACATACATATACTTACAAATCGACCAATGAAGAAATTTGAATTGTTTATTTTTTCTGCTCTTTCGCAGACAGCGTTTGTAGTTTTTAATCTGCTTGGGGAGTTTAACCTTATAAGTGTGATTGGTACGATTGTATTTGGGGAGGCTTTTCTTTACTGTGCAATCAGCATTTTTGAGCCGATAATTTTGCGGGGATTTACAAGTAAGTTAACGGTAAGTGAAATGATTTGTGGAGCGGTTATCTTTTTATCGATCAGTGCAGGGCTGACTGAGATTAATCTGCCATTTTCTATCTTAAAACTAGTAGTAGGTTTTTCGTTACTGGCACTTGGCTATTCGTCAAATGTGGGGTTGACACTTCTTTTTTCGGCGGTTATGGGAATAGGGAGTGTTTTGCCTTCGAATAATCCTGTATATGTAGCACCATTTATTATTTGGGCACTGGCTATCATTATTTTCCGAGGACAGAGCAAGTATCTTTTACCTGTAGGGCTAATTGCAAGTGAGTGCTTGATTTTATTTTACTTTAAGCTTTATTACACAATGTCAGTCTTAGAACTTTTGCCGGTAGCGATTGCTTCAATTATTTTTCTTGTCATTCCAAAGGGTTTTTACAAGCAGTTGTCCATTTTGCTTTCCTCACGCAACGAGAGGCTTGCAGTTAAGAATGTGGTAAACAGGAATAGAGAGTTGCTTGGCAGAAGGCTTTCCTGTTTAAGTGAGGTTTTTTGTGATATAAACGAAGTATTTAAAAAGCTTATCAAACGGGAGATGAGTGAAGAGGAAGTTAAAGATATGCTCTATGAGGAAGTTAAAGATTGTGTCTGCAAAGGCTGTTTAGAGCAAAAGCATTGTCATAGAACCTTTGGCGAGGACACAAAAAAGATTTTTAAGGAGCTTATCTCAATAGCTTTTGAGAGGGGAAAGATAACTTTGCTTGATTTACCTAGTTACCTATCGTCAAGATGTGGCAAAGCCAATCATTTAATCAATGAAATAAATACTTTGACAAGCCAATATAAATCCTATCGCACGCTTGTTGGAAATGTTGACACAAGTAAGATGCTGATTTCTGACCAATTAAGTGGGATGTCAGGTATTATGAAAAATTTGGCAAGTGAAGTGGATAGTCTTGTTAGTTTTGATACAAGTAGAGAAAGCAAAATAATTGACGAGCTTGCTTGTAACAACATAATTTGCACCGATGCTGTAGTTTATGAAAAGGAGGCAAGGTCTACATTAGCGTCACTCGTTGTTCGAGAGGAAGACCAAAACAAACTAAAACTTCAGCAAGTGGTGTCTAAAATTTGTGGCGGGAAAATGGCTATTTATGATGTCTATCCAACAGATAGGGCAGGGCTTATCAACGTCAACCTAAAAACAGCACCTATGTTTGACTGCGTATTTGGGCTTGCTTGTCAGCCAAAGAGCGGAAAAACCTTGTCAGGCGACAGTCACGCAATTGAGAGGCTAGATGGAGACAAGTTTATGTTTGCCATCTGTGATGGAATGGGAAGCGGAGATAGTGCGGGAGAAAAATCTCAAACTGCGGTTGGACTTGTAGAGAATTTTTATAAAGCAGGGTTTGATAATGATATTATTCTGTCTTCCATCAACAAACTTTTAAACCTTGAACGAGATGAAATATTTTCGACTATTGACATAGTTATTATAGATTTAAAAAATGGTATAGCTGATTTTGTTAAAATGGGGGCTTCAACTTCATACATACGAGGGCAAGAGGGATGTAAAATTATAGAGTGTAATGCACTCCCAGTAGGTATTTTGCAAGATGTAAAGGCGTTTACTAAAAAAGTAGTTTTAAACGAAAAAGATATGATAGTGTTATGCTCTGATGGAATTAATGACAGTTTTGGTAGTGACAGTCAAATGAAAGATTTCCTTTTGACGATCAAGACAGCAAATCCTCAAGAATTTGCAGATGAGATTTTAAAAAAGGCGCTTTCGAACAACAATGGATATGCGGTGGATGATATGACCTGCCTTGTTGTTAGGATTGTATAAAAAGGGTGGCTTGCTTTAAAGTTTGCGAAAGCAAACTTTTTTTGTGGAACAAAAAAGCGTGATTTTTAAATCACGCCAAAGCAAGCCACAGTCTTTTATCCTAACAAAAATCCTTGAATAATAGTATCCTCAGCCTGTTTTTGATCAAGTCCTAAAGTCATCAATTTGACTAGTTCATCCCCTGCAATTTTGCCGATTGCAGCTTCGTGGATAAGTGATGCTTCACTATTTAAGGCGTCAATTTTTGGCACAGAGACTATTCGGGCATCATCAAGCAAAATTCCATCACATTCCACATGTCCAAAGCACTGATTTTTTCCTATAAGGTCAGATCTAAATTCTTGATAAGAATTATCTTTTGCCACGCTGTGACTGATTACTTCAACTCTAGAATTTTTTCCTAGAAGATTAACTTTAAATAAAGTCTTGGCTGTTTGATTTTCAGTAGTCAAAATATTCTCTTGAATACGCAGGCTGGCGTTTTCTTTAAGTGTTGCCACAGTTTTTCTAATAGTAGAAGTAACTCCTTCAAGTTGCAGAGTTTCCATTTCCATATAGGAGTTATCCTGCATAGTAATCTTTGTAACAGGGTTAAGTACTTGCTGACCGTCCTTTCCCTCGCCAACATGTTTTTCTATATATTTAACTCTTGCATTTTTGCCGATATGGAAAGTGTGGATACCGTTATGCTCACTTTTTTGACAGGTTTTGTTATGTATTCCACAGCCAGCTACTATTAGAATGTCGGCATTATCTCCAACATAAAAATCATTGTACACAAGGTCTGTGAGTCCTCCTACCGTTATGATAACAGGGATATGTACACTCTTATTTTTAACATTTGACTGAATAATGATATCAATTCCGCTTTTATTTTTCTTTGGTCGAATTTCTATATCCTTAGTGCTAGTTCTCACAGCGGTTTGCCCATTTTTTCTTAAATTGAATGCCCCAGAGGGAATTTTATGTAAATCAGCTATTTTTTCGAGTAGTCTTGCTTCAATTTTATCCATTTTTACCTCTCAATTTATGACAGGTATCATTGTTAAGCAAAGGTAAAATTTCTTTTATTGTACCTTGCTTTTCAATACTTCCGTCTTTTATTAAAATAATTTCATCAGCAATTTCAAGTATTTTCTTCTGATGGCTTACGATAATATTACATCCCTTTAAGGAGTTGAATATTTTGGCAAGATTTTCAAAACTCCATAAATCAATACCAGCTTCTGGCTCGTCAAAGATATTTAACTTGCCTGCTTTTGCAAGCACCATAGCAAGCTCAATACGTTTAAGCTCGCCTCCTGATAACTTATCATCTAAAGTTCTATTTATGTAGTCTTTAGCACAAAGTCCAACCATTGAAAGATAATCACATAATTTATCTACACTATTTTTTGCGCTAGAGGCTAGGTCAAGCAAATCCCGTACTTTTAAGCCCTTAAAAGTTATAGGTTGCTGAAAGGCATAACTTATTCCTAGATTAGCTCTTTGATTGATTGGAAGATTTGATATATCTTGCCCATTAAAAATAATTTGACCTTCTGTTTGCATTAAAATTCCCATAATTAATTTAACGAGAGTAGATTTACCACTACCGTTTGGGCCTGTGATAACATAGGTTTTATTATCTTCAAAATTCACATTAACATTCTTTAATATATCTTTTTGATTTTTATCTTCATCTATAATATAACTTAAATTTTTTAACTCTAACATAAAAATATAATATCATAGTGCCAAGATTTTGTCAAATAATCCTAGAGAGTTATCTGTTTAGCTTTTATTGTCGGTAATATCTTCAATTTTGTTATCTTTTAAATAAAATTCATAGATAATATTTTCATTATTAGAGATAGCAAAGCAAGTTTTATAATCAATCATATAAAAATAGCTGATTTTACCAAAGTATTGTTGTACTTGAGCTATTGATAACTTTTGCAACAGGTTGTCGCTAAGAAGAGATTGAATAGTCTCGTTGTCTCCGCTTTTAACTGCACATATAAATTTGTAGGGTACAAGTTTTGCAGGAATAAGTTGTTGAGTTAGCGTAAATGCTTTACTTTTACTTTTTAATCCAGAATTGTCAACAAAAAGTTCTTCAACAATGCTGTCGTAAATTCCATTAGAAGAAGTTATTTTAAATCCATCGTCAGTAATTGTTATTTTATCTCCCTCAAATTGTCTTGCCCTATTATTTTTTGTGTTATAACAGATAAGTATCTGTGAATTTTCAAATTCAAGCACTATATAATCGATATGTTTAAAGTTTCCGCTGTTAATCTTGGAAGGCTTTGAGTTTAATAAAATTTGCTTTTTGTGATCTTTAGTCGAAAAAGTCAAAGCCGAGCTACTTACGGCAAGTTGACTTTCAAGGTTATCATATTTAAAATGAAAAATATCTGTATTTTGTGAAATTAGTCCATCTAGCAAAAAGACAAGTGTCTTATCGTTCCTTTCAATTACAGAATAGAATTGATTGTCGTTATCATTCAAATCTATTTTAAAAGATAATCGTTTGGTCTTTCCAGTTGGGTAGACAAAAATCTCGTCATAATTGTCAAGGCTGACACTTTCATTTTGGTCGAGAACAAGCTCTTGAGCACTTGTTTTTATTAAACATTCAAAAGGGGAGTATATAACTATAGATTTCATACTAAATGTTATGCCGAAAGAGTAGCAAAAAGAACAGCGACAGTGTAACAATAAAGCAAATTGTACATATTTTTAATTTAATGTATAAAATCTTTTTCCTTTGGCAAATATTATGCAAGGAGAAGAAATTATGGAAAATGGAATATGGGATAACAGAGAAGTAAAAGATTTATTTAATTCTATAGAAAAGATAAAAAAAGAGGGACAGCCATTAAGGAAAGCTTTTATTATGCATGCTGAGAAGTATTCTCGCAAACCTAATAGTGTAAGAAACTATTATTATCATGAAATAGACAATTTAAAACAGGATGGGAAAAGGCTTGAAAAACTTGGTATTGATTTATCAAAGCATCAAAAGACTGCTATACAATATTTTTCTAAAGAAGAGGAGGAGAACTTGATGCATAAGATTGATAGTCTGGTAGAGAGTGGTTGCTCGGTAAGGAAAGCTTGCTTATCACTTTCAAATGGAGATGTGGGGCAGATGCTTAGATTTCAAAACAAATACAGAAACTTTAAGGCGAACACAAAGACGGAGAATAAAAACAATATCATTAAATTTACTAAAAAGAAGGAAAAAATAACCGAAGGAGAGTTGCAGGCGCTTTTTATGGGACTTGTTAGACTTGTAAAAAGAAATGCCGAAGAGGAGTTGTCTACACAATATAAAAATCTTATAGAAAAGGCAAATAACCAATTAAGAAAAACCATTGTTGCTCTTAATAATAAGGAGCGAGAATGCGCTGAACTGAAAAATAGTTTTTTAAACCTAAAAGAAGAAAATGCCAAACTCGTAAAAGATATGTTTAAATATAAATGCGATAAAGCACAAAAATTACGAAATAAGTTAGAAAATTTTACAACCAATTGATAGAATAAAAGGACAGAGTGTTTATTAATAAATTCTGTCTTTTTTCTTTATTTTTGTGCTTGTATATGCTAAAATAATTTTATGTTAGTAAAAGCCTATATTGATAACACCACATTAGATGCCACAAAAGCTATGATTAACGATATTGATTATAGCGATTTTTCAGTTGAGCATATTATAGTAGTGCCAGATCGTTTTTCATTGTTAATGGAAAAATTATTGCTTTCAACCTTAAAAAATAAAGCACTATTTAATGTGAAAGTTTTGGGACTAACCTCACTAGCTAGCTATTTATTTGATAAATTAGGTAAAAAAGTTGAAATACTTTCTTCAGCGGAGTGTTTACTTTTAACTAAGCAGGCAATTGATAAGGTTAAAAGTGAGTTTAAAACATTTAAAAAAAATAGCATAAATTTTTGTTTTGAAATCAATAAAATAATTTCTCAGCTCAAAAGTTCTTCTGTTTATCCTGAAGATTTAAAAGAAGTAGATAATTTGAGCGGAGCAAAATATCATGATTTAAAACTTATCTATTGTCAATACCAAAAATTGCTAGCAGATAAGTATGATGCTAATGAAAGACTTAACTTACTTATCAATGAGCTAGAGGAGTGTAAAGAATTACAAAGCACAAAATTTTATTTTGCCCAGTTTGATAGCTTTACGGCAGAAGGATATTCTTTAATTAAAACTCTTATTAAAATAGCTTCCAGTGTTTGCGTAGGACTTGCTATGCCGAAAAGTATAGGCAATGACTACATATACGAAAAGGATATTTATCAAAAATTTAAAGCAATTTCAAAAGAGCTTGATATACAAATAGAAAGTGTTTATCATAATAGCGAATATTTGCCAGCTAAAGAAGCTATTGTGTCTGGCTTATATGGATATCAAAACGTGTCTACTGCCAATAACGGTTTTTATAGTTGCTATAGTTGTCAAAATATTTACGATGAGATTACCTCGGTAGCTAAATTAATACATTATTTAGCTTTTAATGGTTATAGGTTTAAAGATATCGTAATTGCTTGTGACTTAAGTCATAAAGAAAAGCTTGAAAATATTTTTGATAAATTTAATATTCCGCATTTTATTGACAGTTCAGTTACAGCAGATCAAACCATACTTGCTAGACTGATTTTTGATATTCTAGAGACGGTATATTTTTTATATCCTTCTACCAAACTGTTATCTCTGGCAAAAAATAAATTAATTAGCGAGGATGAGGAGATTGTTAACATAATCCAAAAATTTAACATTAACAACAAGCATAAATACAAAAAACATTTGGCAAAAATCTTTGCATGCGATAAGTTTTTCCATAAAGTAGAACAATGTAAAAATGCTAGTCACTTTAAAGAGCTTATAATGCAAATACTTCAAGAAGTGCAAGATAAATATGATAATATTCTACTAGACCTTGAGGCAAAAGGTTATGTAAAAGAAAGAGACATAAATAGGCAAAGCAAAGATATCATTTGCCAAAGCCTTGAGCTTATTGAAAAATATTCTTATGAAGACATCAGTTTGGGAGAATACATAAAGACATTAAAACTTCTGCTATCGTTTAAAGATGTTTTGGCAGTTCCTTCGCAAGCAGATGGAGTAATGATTGGCGATGCAAGTGCAAGTTATTTTGGGGAATGTAAAATTTTAATTATGCTTGGGTGCGAAAACTTGCCAGCACAAAGTAGTGATAGCGGGTTATTAAATGACTATGACTTAACACAAAGTTTTATAGAAAAAAAGATAGAGCCGACTATTAGAATGATTAATAGAAGAAATAGGTTTAAACTTTTTAACCTATTAACTTTGCCAAGCGAACACTTATTTTGCTTTATGAAGCAATTTAACGAAGAAGGCAAAAAAAATGACTTGCCAGTATTTATTGAAAGTCTTAATAAAATCTTTTCGCAAAAAGTAATCAGAAGTCAATCAGTTTTTCATAGCAGTAGTGATTTTAACAATCAAAACGACCTAATTAGGTTTGGGAATAGAGCTAATTTTATAGAAGAATATAACAAAAAACTATCTCAGGACAACTTATTTAAGTTAGATTTAAAAAATGATATAAAAACTCAATCTAAAGACTTTGTTAAAGATACCAAAAATCTTTTCTTTAAAAACAATAGAGTTTCAGTTACTCAACTTGAAGAATATTTTTCCTGTCCATTTAAGCACTTTGTACGCTATGGTCTAAAGTTAAAAGAGAAGGATTCTAGCGAATTTGATGCCCGAGATATTGGAAACATTTGTCATAAAGGAGCCGAGCTTTTTGTTAAAGAGCTGATAGACAAGAGCGTAAAAAATATAGATATAAAAATTTTTATAGAAAAAAATTTTGATTTTATAGTAAAAGACTTAAAAATTGAAGAAAAACTTGAAAATTCGAGCGAGAAAAAGTCGCTTGTGGCATTTTTTAAACACCAATTAAATTCAGTGTTAAGTGATATTGTTAAAGAGGTTAAGCAATCGTATTTTGCTCCAAAGTTTGTAGAGAAAAAGATTGATAATATTATATTTGGAAGTCTTGCTATGTCTGGCAAAATAGATAGAATTGATGAATATAAACAGTATTTTAGAATTATAGACTATAAAAGTGGCAAGACTGGCAATATTTTGAAACAGCTTTATTATGGCGAGAAACTGCAACTATTTTTATACCAAAGGGTTGTGAGAACTATGCTAAACAAACAATCAGCGGGTGTGTTTTATTTTAATGCCAAACTAGACTATTTAAAAAATAGCGAAGAAAAGCAGTTGTTGAGCGGGCTTTCTTCTGACAATGAAGAAGTTCTTAAGCTGTATGACAAAGATATTGATTTTCGGCCAAGCTCAATAGTATCATTATATAAAAATAACAAGGGAAAGTTTAAGGGTAGCATCATAGCAAAGGAGAACTTGCAGATTTATGAGGATTATGCTTATAAAATTGCAAGCAGAGCAATACAGGAGATACAATCAGGCTATATTCAACCTAAACCTAACGAAAATAGCTGTCAGTTTTGTAAGTACGCATCTATATGTTTATATGAAAAAATTAACGGAACTAGAGGAAATTTAAAAGTCGAAAGTTTTGAGGAAATATTGAAATATGAAGCCAACACAAGAGCAACAGAAAATACTTGATAGTGATAAAAAAAATTTAATTGTTTCCGCCTCTGCGGGTAGCGGAAAAACTTTTATTGTTGTTGAGCAAATAATAAATTTAATATGCAAAAAGAACTTGCCAGTTAGTAAATTACTTGTTTTGACTTTTACTAAAGCTGCAGCAGGAGAAATGAAAAGTAGGCTTTATAAAGCCATTCTAAATCAAAAAAGCACTCCTTTTTTGCGTGAGCAATTAGATGATATTTCTATCAGTGATATTTCTACAATTGATGCATTTTGTGAAAAGATTATCAAAAGACATATCAATAAACTTAATATTGATGAAAACTTTCGTGTACTTGACGAAAAAGAAAGCAAAAATTTAAAAAATCAAGCTTTCAATCATATTTTTGATAGAGTTGGAAGTGATGAAAGTATGAGCGATATTTATTTTGCCTTTAAAAATAAAGAACAAATTTTAGAGTGCTTATTGTATATTCAAAATTATCTTTCAAGTCAAGATGATTATGTGTTAGAAAGTTTTATTCAAGACTATGATAATAAGTATAAGCAAAGTTTATCTTACTTAAATTCTGTTTTGCAAGCCATACGCTTTAGGGCAAAAGAAAACTTAAAGTTTGTTGATAACAATAATTTGCCTCAGCCTTACCAAGAGTTTTATATGCATGTAAATGATATATGCAATTTCAAGTTAAGTGAGGATTTTTTTGAGAACTGCAAGGTAATAAATAACCTTGTTTATCCCTCGCTTCCACGAGTTAAGTTTGAGGATGTTTTAACAAAAAAGGCTTTAACTAATGCAAGAGATATATTAAAAGAAATGCAAGCTTTTTCACTTGAGTACGAAGATGTAACCGAAGAAGAACAAGCTCAGTTAAAAGAAGGAAAACTAGCTAAGCAATTATTAAATTTATTTAAGGTATTTCAAGAGGAATACAAATTGCTAAAACAAAAAATTGGAGGACTTGACTTTGCCGATCTTGAAAGAGAAGTTAAAGGTTTGCTTGAAGATGACGAAGTATTAAGGTCTTTACAAACAAGCTATGATTATATATTTATAGATGAGTATCAAGATACTAATGCGCTTCAAGAGGCGATTATAAAAGCTATTGCAAAAACAGGGCACTTTGTGGCAGTGGGCGATCCAAAACAGGGTATTTATGGTTTTCGTAATGCAAGCAAAGAGATAATGCAAAAAGATATAGCAGACTTTAGTAGCCAGGAGGATGGCGAAGCACTTTATCTTACTGGAAATTTTAGGTCAGACAATAGAATACTATCATTTGTCAATCAAGTGTTTGATAAGATAATGACAGAGGACAGTGTTGGTATAGATTATAAAAACACCTCTGAGCTACAAGGACTTGTCGAGTTTAAAAAAGATAGTTTGCCATCTGTTCGAGTTGACGTGGTGTTGCCATCTCAAGAGGAAAAATTAGCAGAAGGCGTTTATAGTGTAAAAAATGACAGTATTGACAAGTCTTATAAACACAAAGATGAGGTAGTTACATTAGCAAGTAGAATAGAAGAGTTGCTTGAAAGCCAAATATATGATGCAAAACTAGGGCAATTTCGAAAGGTATTATTTAGCGATATTGCGGTGTTGTTTAGAGGTCGATCTAGTTTAATGGAAGAAAGTGTTAGATACTTACAAGAAAAGGGTTTTTCTTGTATAGCTGACCTTAAACAGTCTTTGCTTGATGACAGTCAAATTCAAGTCTTGTTAAGTTTACTAAAGCTTGTTATTAATTTTAAGGATGATGTTTCCTTGGTCTCGGTAATGAATTCATATCTAGGTGGTTTTACAATAGATGAACTTTCGCAATTTCGGATAGATAGTGAAAGAGACTATTTCTGGCAGATAGTAAGCGAAAGTAAAGAGGAAAAAGTATTAAAATTTATTGAGCTAATTAAAGAATTTGAATTTAACTGTTTTTCATTTGGTATAACAAAGGCGTTTAATATCCTTTTTAACAAAACCAATTACTACTGTTTTATTAATGGATTACCAGATAAAAATGTAAAACTATTTCACTTGCAAGAGTTTTTTAAATTAATAAAACAAACGGGAGATGATTATAATATTTCTGCCTTGCTTGAACAGATCGAAAATGTCGACAGTGCCAGCCCAGTTGTATCCTCGGCTATAAATGCCATAACTATTACAACTATTCATGCTACAAAAGGACTGGAATTTCCTATAGTTATATTGGCAGGCGCAGGCGAAAAACTTAAGAAAGTATATAATAAGGCTTACAATATTTCTGCAAAATTTGGGCTTGGCACTTATCTGTATAATTTTCACAATAATACAAAACGAACAAGTCCCATATTCTTAGCAAATAAGCAATATCAAAAAAGTCGTGAATTTATTGATGAGCTAATGATATTTTATGTTGCGTTGACAAGGGCACAAAATCACCTGTATATAATAGGAAGTGACAGTGAAGGTAATCTAATCAAAAGCAAGGAGTTGTCTAAGTGTGATAGTTATCTCGACCTAATATTCTTTAGTTTTGGGGAGAACTTTAAAATTCAGTTCTTAGAGCAGGAGCAAATTGATAGCGAGAATTATAGCTTCAACTTGATTACCCAAACTGAAGAAGCTGGTTTTGAAGAGGTTGAAGAAGATTTTAATAAAAACATAGCTTTAAAAATTGATGGTATAAAAGATTACATAGATTTTCATTATAACGGAATTGAATTTTGCAACGTTGGTTACAAAAATTCGGTATCAAGCATTATGAACTTAGAAGAACATCAATACTCTGGCACTGACGAAAAGGTTGCATCAAGAGAGGGCGCTATTAACAAAGGAAATGCCTATCATTTGACTTTAAAACTTCTTGATTTTAATAATATTTATGATAATCTGTCGCTTGAAAAAGAATTGCTACGAATTAATTCTTCCTTTAATGAAGGGGAAATAGAACTTATAGATAAAAATATACTATTAAAAAACATTTTGCTTATCAAAAGTGTGGCTAAAGGTAAACTTTATAAAGAAAAAGAGTTTATAATGCAGTCCACTATAAAAGAAATCCTTGGCAAAAATAGTAATAACGAAATAATTGTTCAAGGGATTATTGACCTATTTTCTTTAGGCGGAGAAAATGTATTGATAGATTACAAATTTACGTCGATTAGCGATGAAAATCTCCTATTAGAAAGGTATAAAAAACAATTAGAACTGTATAGTCTTGCTCTTGAAAAAGGCTTTGACATAAAACTAGATAAAATCTATCTCCTTTCGTTAGGACAAGCTAAACTGATTGAGTATGAAAGATAAAAACAGAAGAGGACGTTTATGAAATTATTATTTTTTGATATTGAGTGCAGTAATGGTCATGACATCTGTTCGTTTGGATATGTGCTGACAGATTTAAAGTTTAAGATATTAAAAAAGAAAGACATAGTTATTAATCCTGAAAGTAAAATAGTATTGTCGGCAAGTGGGAAACGGGCTAAAATTCAACTTGCATATAGTCAGGAGTATTTTAATAAACAAAATCCCTTTGACTACTTTTATCCAAAATTAAAAGCTCTGCTTACAAATAGAAAACATATCCTATTTGGCCATAGCATAAAAAGTGATTTTTATTATTTAAATTATGCATGCAGGCGATATAATTTGCCACTGTTAAGTCTGCAAGGATATGACACTCAAAAATTACATCAAAAAATATATAAGCCAAAGCATGTTGAATCGCTAGAAACAATTGTTGATCAACTAGGAATTGAAAAGGACTTTTTGTATCACAAAAGTAGCGAAGACGCTTTAGCTACCATGCTAATCTGTAAAACAATTTGTGAAGAAAATAACATTAATCTAGATATATTAAAGTCACAATATAGCGATTGTGCTGTGATTAGTTAATACAACAAAAAAGCATCTCGGAAATGAAGTGAACCCCGAAGGAGTCAATTCAGAAGATGCTTTTATTTAATATATTATCAATTATCTTTTTTTGCATGCTTGTATTTTTTTAAGAATGGTTTTTTGTTACTTAGTTTATATTTTTTGTCTTTAAATAGTGAAATTTCTGTTCCTTTCTTAGTAATTTTTAAAACACTGTCGCTTGGTTTTTCTACGTTTTGGGTTATCGGCGTCAAATTCCCTTTTCGTTTTGCTAAAGTTCTTTTAATAAGCTCGGCACTTGCAAAACAAATTACATATCCTACTGCAAAGATTACTGCAAGTGGCCATACAGTTAGCGGAGTGTCAGGCAAGATTGGATGATAAATATAAAATGCATCTGAGTAACCTAAAACTGATATTTGAAATGCACCAACAGTTATATAAGCAAGAAAGCCAATAACAAGATTTGGCCACTTTTTATAGTTTGGAACAAACCATTTAAGCATAAGAAGAAGTATACAAAGATAAAGTGCTACTGAGTGATGCAAAAGCCCTGATATTGTGTTAGGGTAGAAAATTGAAGGATTTTGAACTATAAAATCAGGATATATCAAGGTTAAAATATCTCCAACAAGTGCAACGTGATTTACGTAGTGCATTACAGCGTTATCTTTTTTTCCAATCAAACAAGTAAGAGCAAGCACAAGACTATTCATTCCACAAAAGGTATTAGGTAATATATATTTCCATTGCTGATTTGAAATACAAATACAAATTCTATTCCAAAGAATAGAAGCAAGAAGTATTCCTGCCACAACTTTAACTGTGATAAATTTTGCTTTTTCGCTTTTTGCATAAAGTTTTATTAAAATCAAACTTGCAATAGTAATTACTATAAAGATTGCAAGATAAGTTAGATGTTCCCATCCAAAAATTTCTGGATTCATAGTAGCTCCTTTTTCTTGATAAAAAATAATAGACAAATTTTTGGGCACTGCAAAAGAAGAAAACTTAAAACAGCTATCATCTATTACATCTTATATCGTTTATGTATCAATAATGTTATCTAATTTTAAAACAAAATTAAATATATGTCAATGTTTTATAAGGATTTTATTAAATAAATCAAATTTATCTACTATTCTTTTAATACAATTATATACCAGTATAGATTATATAAAAGCGGATAAGCATACTTAAGCAATTTTCACGAAGAAATATAAAAATTTTAAGAAAAATGTTGACAAGATGTGGTCAAATATGTATAATCAATAGTGCAAGTTATAGAGATGTAGCTCAGTCGGTTAGAGCACCACCCTGATAAGGTGGGGGTCGGTGGTTCGAGTCCACTCATCTCTACCAGATTTGAGAGCAAAATTTGCTCTCATTTTTTTATTCTAAAAATTGCTATAAGCCTTTATTTATATGGATTATAGCGATTTTACATTTAAGTAAAATAAATAAAAATATTAATTTATAAAATCAAAAAATTATTCTTTTTACTGTTGCAAATGTACCTAAAATTTGTTGCAAATGTTTTTTGGTACAAATTTTAGCAAAAAAAATAAGGTGGCAAAATGCCACCTTGCGTTCCTAATGCCCGAAAATAATCTAAATTTACTTTCGGTATAAATCGCTTGTAAACTGCCTAAAACTGCTACATTTGCTGTCAATTGCTGTCAACTTTTATTTATCAATAAAAACATCTTCACATGTAAAGTCTATACTATTATCTTTGCAAAATTTATTTATATCTTCCTTTTGATATTCGTCATCCTTTCTCTCAGGCATAATAAACAAAACCAAACCAATTTTGCAATCTTCTTGAATATCTTTGAACTTTTGAGATTTTAACAAATTGCTAATTTTGATTCTATAATTTTCAATGTTTATGTGTTCTACAAATTGAGAAAAAGGAAAACTATATATTTTCTATCACTAATTTTTATATCAAATTCTTTACCAACACAATCTGCAAATTTTTTAATCTTAATTCCTAACAATGCTTATGTTGGGTGTTTGCCCATAGGAACGAGAATTTCACAAGGAAGTTGGTTTATTTGTTTATGTAGAATTGGTAAACAATTTTGAGAACATTTATCAAGTTGTTTCATTTCTTTTGCGACATTCTCGGGTTGACAAGTTTCATTACCACCAACTTCGTTTGGGCGACTTTTGTAATCACCAACATTAAACCAAGATTTTAAACTATCACTAGTCCCAACTTTTAAGGTAAAATGCAGTTCTTTTATAAACTTTTCAGTTAAGGGTTTCTTTGCATTATCTATAACAAGGTCAAAACATTTAAAGTGATTATTTGTTTCTACAATGTCATCAACTTTAACTCCTTTTGTTTCGCCAATTGTATTTGTTTCAAATATAAGTCTTGTTTGTTCTTCTGTGAGAGTGCTACCTTCAATATGATTTGAATTATAGGTTAATGCAATTTGAGTTTTATGATAAATTCCTCCTTTAAGACGCATATCTTTTTCTTCTTTTAAAACATTCAAAAGTTCGTTATCGCTAAATTTTCTTTCATCAAGTCTATTAGGTTTTATAGCATCTTCTGGGATATTCCAAGTTTTACCTGTTAAAAAAGTTCCTTTAATTCTGCCTTTCGCACAATAATTTCTAACTGACCTTTCGCTCAAATTCCATTTTTTCGCAACTTCACTAACTGATAGATATTTCATAATTTCTCCTTACAATTTTTTAGATAAACTTCTCATTCTTGTTTTATAATTATTTTTTAAATAAAAATTCTTTCCAATTTCATTAGGTTCAAAAACATCAATATGACAATATTCACAACCAATAGATTTAAAATAATTTTCCATTTTATTTAATAATAATTGTCCAACACCTTTATTTCTTGTATTTTTGCTTACAATAAGTTCTTCAATGTGCCCTGTTTTAGGACAAGTGTAATCGCACAAATCATATTTGTCATATTTAATTAGATTGCCACAAATCAAACCTATAACTTTTTCTTCTTCAATTGCTAAGAAAATGATAGAACAATTTTTTATTGTCTTTTCAAAATACTTTTTTCTGTAATCTGGCGTTATTATATTTAAATGCCAATTATCAATAGAAACAATATATTCTTGAAGTTCGACAAGAATATTTTTAACATCTTCTTTATATTTTGCTTTATATTCAACGATTTCCATATTTGCATTATATAAAAATATCGGCAAAAAGTCAAGTAAATAAACATTTTAATTTTGCCGATAAAGGAAACTTTCTAAATATATATAATTTGCCTGCAGAGATTTATCGATATTTTTAAAGGTTAAATAAAATTATAAATAATAGTATATGATTTGTTAAGTAATATGATATAATAAGTGTATGAAGGAAGACAATAAATTACAAAAAGAAATAAACAACTGCTCTCTCTGTGGAGATTTACAAAAGTTGACAGAAAATTCAATTCAAATAGGTGCAACACCTTTTATTATAATTGGAGAAAGTCCTGCTAAAGATGGTTGGATTATTTCAAAACGAGCATTTTACAATAAAGAAAACAAACTTCAAGCGAGTGGAAAAGTTTTAGAAAAATTGTTAAATAATATTGGACTTTCAATTAATGATATTTATTTTACCGAATGTTGCAAATGTATAATAGAAGATAGAAAACAACTTGATAAATGTTCTCAAAATTGTTTACCAATTCTACATAAACAAATAAACCAACTTCCTTGTGAAATTCTCGTTCCTATGGGCAAACACCCAACACAAGCATTGTTAGGAATTAAGATTAAAAAATTTGCAGATTGTGTTGGTAAAGAATTTGATATAAAAATTAGTGATAGAAAATATATAGTTTTACCAATTTATCATCCAAGTCCACTAAACCCAAAAGGATATAAAGATAATGTGCCAATTTTCAACAAATTGAAAACCTATTTAAAATAATAATAATAATCTACAAAAGTATTAAATAGTTTTAGATAGTTTTACATAGTCAAAGTTGTTCAATTTAAGTACTTCTGCTGTCAACTGTTGTCAAGTTATAAAATTATTTGACAACAAATTTATTTTTCAATGTCTATACGCCTTATAAAATATAGGTTTTTGCGATAGGGTATTTAATTTTTAAATAAAAAATATTTATTCTATAAGGTGGGGGTCGGTGGTTCGAGTCCACTCATCTCTACCAAAGGTATTGAGTGGACAAGCCACTTTTTTTATTTACCCCACCTTGCTATGAGCGAAGCGAATTTAAGGCATACTTGTCGATAGTTCCAAGTCCACTCAATCCTACCACTAAAACCCCGATAAAATCGGGGTTTTTATTTAGGAACGCAAGAAAACATAATCGTGTTTTCTTTTGATTTCATAACGAATTTTTTGACATCATTTACTGCATTTTTTGACATCAAATATTTTTGCATTAAAATTAGACAATAAAAAA
>CASFPO010000017.1 GCA_949296805.1 uncultured Bacillota bacterium
ATTATCGGAAGCCGAACTTGCTTGCAAGAGTGAGGCTGATGGTTATACAAATTATGTGAAGAGTGCGTGAAACGCACAAATTCGTAAGAATTTATTAAAATTTTATGATAGTAAAATTTTAACATCACATAGTTTATATTACATAAAAATTATTTTATTAAGACATACTACCTAATAAAAGGAGTATGTCTTTATGTTTAAGGTCAAAGAAAAGGTCAAAGAAATCAAAAAAACGCTTAACGAGAGTGTAGATTTTTCTTATAGATATTTTAAACGAGGTAGTCAGCTTATTGGCTTTGTGTTTTTAAAGAGCATTATCGACCCTCAACTTTTTTCCTCGGCTATTTACTTTCCTATTCAGTCGTGCGAGAGAGAACTTTCAATGGAACTACTCAAAAATGACCTTATCAAATGTGTGGACATCAAAGAGGTGCAAGAGCAAGAGATAGTCAAAGAAATCTTAGATGGAAGAGTAATCCTTTTGACTAACTTTTCGCAAAAGATTTTGTCAATTGACCTATTAAAATTCCCAACTCGTACCCCGACTGAACCTCCTACCTCGCCAGTAATTCAAGGGCCACGAGAGGGTTTTGTTGAAGATATGCAAACAAACGTAACCTTGATAAGAAGAAGGCTTAAAACTCCAAAGCTTGTTATGGATGTAGTGCGAGTTGGCTCGCAAACGCAGACCAAAGTTGTGATAACCTACCTTAAGGATATTGCAAACGCCAAGATTGTAAAAGAGGTTAAAGATAAAATTAAAAACATCAAGCTTGACGGAGTGCTTGACTCCTATAACATACTCTTTTATCTAGAAAATCGCCCAGGTTCACTCTTTAAACAGATTGGCAACACTGAAAAACCTGATATAGTTGTCTCTAAAATGCTTGAGGGCAAGGTGGCAATTATTGTGGATAACTCGCCGATTGTACTTACTATTCCCTTTATCTTTATAGAGGATTTGCAAAACAGTAACGATTACTATACAAACCATCATTATTCTTCTTTTGTAAGGGTTATCAGACTGCTTGGACTTTTGATTGCCTTGATTGCACCAGGTTTTTATCTTGCCTTGCAACTTTTTCATTACAATATTCTGCCACTTAATTTTTTGATTACCATAGCAGACACCACTCAAGGCCTGCCATTCACACCGTTTTTAGAGATTTTGTTCATATTCTTGCTCTTTCAAGTGCTTTATGAGGTCAGTTTAAGGCTTCCTAGCTATTTGGGACTTGCAACTTCGGTAGTGGGGGCTTTGATTTTAGGCGATACTGGGGTTAAGGCAGGGCTTATCTCTCCGCCAGGCGTGATTATTGTAGCTCTGTCAAAGATTGCCTTGTATACTATCCCAGAACAAGCTCCACAAATTACTGTGCTACAACTTGTGTTTATCATTCTTGGTGGCTCGCTTGGACTGATAGGTGTGGTGTCGGGGCTAGTTTACATAATCAATTACCTAAACAACTTTGATAGCTTTGAAACTCCATACCTTGCTCCATACAGCCCAAGAATAAATCAAGATTTAAAGGATGCTATCTTTATTGACCCGCTCTTTAGCCAGCGACACCGACCTAGGTCCTTTAGTCCAAAGAAAAAGGAGAGGGTATGAAACAGATAAGTATCAGACAATGTGGCGTGATAATAGTGATGTGCATATTTGCTAACAAAATTTTGCTTATGCCCTCGCTAATGTATGAAAAAACTTCAGCAGATTCTATTTTTGTACTGCTACTACTATTTTTGCTCGATGCTATCATCTTGCCTATCTTTATTAAGTTAAAAAGTGTTTATAAAGACAAGAAGTTTTATGATATTTTAAAGGAAAAGCTAGGGACTTTTTTTACCAAAGCGATTTATTTAGCCTTAATTGTCTTTTTCTTTTTTAAGTGCTTGCTTGTATTTAGTATAACCTATGTTTACTTCAAACAACAGATTTATCAGGATGAATTTATCTTTCTTGCCCTTATTGCCTTTTTGCCAGTAATCAATCACGCAGTCTTTGTCGGAGTGCGGTCATTTGCAAGGACAATAGAGATGTTTTTCTTAATCGTGCTAGCAGGCTTTATTGCCTGCCTTGCCATTTCTCTTTTTACGCCAATATCTACTCCGATATTTTTTAGCTCATCAGCTCAAGATTTTTTATATTCTATGCATAATCATATCTTTGCTTTTGGCGATTTTATATTCTTGTTTTTAATTATGGATAAAGTTGACTTTAAAAAGGGCAAGGTCAAACAACTCTATGGCTATAGCTTGGTAGGGATAGGTCTAGTGGTAGTACTTTTTTATCTATTTTATGCCAAATATCAAACAACTGCCTTTATGCACAATAACGCTCTTGCTGACTTGCTAGTCTTTTCAGTTCAATTTAATGCAATAGGCAGGCTGGATATAATCGCAATGCTTACCATTATGTTTATAACCTTGTTTCAAATGGAAATCTTTAGCTATGGCTTTTGTGAGTGCTTTGTAAATATCTTTCCGCTAAATAAGATTTTTGCAGTTGTAACGTTTGACGTGATATTTTGTATTCTCTACTATGTTTTTATCGGCAGATATGAAACAATGGTTATGAGTTCACTGTTTTGGCTACCTTATCTTGCCATTTTTATCAATTACATATTACCTATAATTTTGTTAGTAATAATGACCATCACAGTAAGGAGAAAAAGGCTTGAAAAGAAAGATTAAAATTTTATTTAAAATGCCTATGATGATAGTATTTATCTTAATACTAATCTTTTTTACGCCACTTGCCATCTACTCTCCAGGCGAAAACCGTAATAGAGGAGTGGTCACTGCCATCGGCATTGATAGACTTGATGGTCAATATGAGGTCTCACTTTTAACCTTTATCCCAACAGCCAATCAGTCCTATCAAGAAAAGACTTCGGTCATCTCTGGCAAAGGTGATTCGGTGGCTGACGCCATCTATAACGCCCAGATTGCTATGGGAAGAAAGATAGGGCTTTCTCACGCAAAGACCACCGTTGTCAATGAAAGCCTGCTTGAAGAGGATGTTGCCTCAACCGTTGACTACTTAAGCCGAGTAGCGTCACTGCCAGAAAATACAGTTTTTGTTTGTACTAACAGCTCGTCAAAACAAATGCTTGAGCAGTCTAATAATTTAGTTAACAATCTAGGGTTAAAGCTTGAGCAGATTATAGGCTTTAATGCAAATAATATCTACGTGTCAGA
>CASFPO010000018.1 GCA_949296805.1 uncultured Bacillota bacterium
AAATAAAAGAAGCCCCTTAAGGGGCTAGTTGGTGAAAGTCGAGCAAGCGGCAGAACTTCACCAAACGTTTACGATTATGCTGCAACAGGCCCTAAGGGGGCAGTGCAAACTACCGGCTTAGCCGGTAGTTATGATTTAATTTTTTACTTATACAAGAGTACAAAAAAAATCAAAAGTATAAAGAAAAATTTTTTAAAAAGGAAAAATAATTTTAATGCAAGTGTAAAAATATCAAAGCATACAAATTGAAAAGTTAAAAAATAATAAGTACAAGGTTTTATAATCTTCTTATTTAATTTTGATTTTTGATTTTTATGTATTATAATAGAACAAAATGATAGGAGAGGTGTATGAGATACTTTTTAAATAAAAAAAATATTTATTTTGCTAAGGTTAAACAAAATGCTATTATTCCATCAAAGAAAAGAGAAGACGCAGGCTATGATATATATGCTTGTTTTGAAGAAGATTATATAGAAATACCTTCTATGGAAACAAAGCTTATTCCAACTGGTATAGCTTGGGCGTCTAGCCCAAAATATTATATGCAGATTGAAGAGCGCTCTAGCACAGGTTCTAAAGGCATTAAACGAAGTGGGGGAATAGTTGATAGTGGATACCGAGGAGAGATAAAAATTGCAACATATAACGCAAATAAACTTCCTTTAATTATCTCTAATATCGATGAAAATGTTTTTAAAGAAAAATACAATGTAAAAAAAGAAGTGCTTTTCTATAATACGAGCAAAGCTATTGCTGAAGGAATTATACATAAAGTTGAAAAAACTAGGGTTAAAGAATTAAATTACTCTCAATTAAAAGAAATACCATCCATAAGAAAAGATCAAGGATTTGGTAGCACTAATAAAGGGTAAATATTTATTAAAAGGATGTTTATATGAAAGATATTATACTTACAGGCGACCGTCCTACTGGAAATCTACATCTAGGTCATTATGTAGGCTCGCTTTATAATCGAATAAAATTACAAAATCAAAATGAATATGATAAGTTTTATATTATGATTGCCGACACACAGGCACTGACAGACAATGCTGAAAGAGTTGACAAGGTTAAAAATAATATTATACAACTTGCTATAGATTACCTTTCAGCTGGAATTGATCCAAACAAAGTAAATATATTTATTCAGTCTATGGTACCTGAGCTTTTTGAAATGACTTCCTATTTTATGAACTTTGTTACTGTTTCTAGGTTACAACGCAATCCTACTATCAAGGATGAAATTAAACAAAGGGGTTTTGATAAAACAATCCCTATTGGTTTTTTAAATTATCCAGTATCTCAAGCGGCTGATATTTTAGCTTTTGGAAGTACTATCGTACCAGTGGGAGAAGATCAACTTCCAATGATAGAGCAAACAAGAGAAGTAGTTGATTCATTCAATAATATCTATACACCAGTAGAAAAAGTTTTTAACAAGCCAAAAGCACTTTTGCCAGAGGAAGAAATATGCAGAAGATTGCCAGGACTTGACGGAAAGGTTAAAATGTCAAAATCGGCAGGCAACTCAATTTATTTGTGTGATGACGAAAAAACCGTTAAAGAAAAAGTGATGTCAGCATACACCGATCCAACCCATATTAAGATAACTGATCCAGGCAAAGTTGAAGGGAATGTGGTATTCTCCTATCTTAATGCCTTTGCAAGAGAAGAACATTTTGTTAAATATCTACCAGAGTATAAAAACTTAGAAGAACTTAAAGAACATTACAGAAAGGGCGGACTTGGGGATGTGAAGATTAAGTTATTTTTAAATAACATTTTACAAGAACTTTTGTCGCCAATCAGAGAAAAAAGAAAATATTTAGAAAATCATATAAATGAAATTTATCAAATGTTATTTGATAATTCAAAAAAAGCTTCAGAAGAAGCAAGGGTAGTTTTAAACAAAATGAAAGATGCTATGGGTCTTGACTATACAAAATTAATTAAATAATGTTTAGTTCTTTTATAAATTTTTAAGCATTAAACTGTAATCTTCTAACTTTAATTATAGGTATATAAGCAAAATTAAATAAATACTATAAAAAAGTAAAATTTTATGTTATAATAAGTTTATGGAAGATATCATTTGTGCAATTTCAACCCCAATAGGCAGAGGGGCTATTTCAATAGTAAGAATGAGTGGACAGGGCTGTTTAAAAAAGGCAGAGGAGCTTTTTTCATCTAGCAGTCTTGATTACAAAAACATTTTGCCAAGAATGATGTATTTGGGCTATTTTAATTTTAAAGATGGCGGTAAAGAACATTGTTTTATGGTATATTTTAAAGCTCCAAAATCTTATACTGGAGAGGATTTGATAGAATTTTCTATTCATGGAGGAACTTTATTAGCACAAAAAGTGGTAGAGAGTTTGCTTGGTTTAGGAGTAAGACTTGCGGATGCTGGAGAATTTTCTAAAAGGGCATTTGAAAATGGAAAGATAAGTCTTGACCAAGCAGAAAATATTATTGCAGAGATAAATGCACAAAGCGAAGGGGAACTGAAAGCGTCGCTTATGCTTGCTGAAGGGAAGTTAAGTGGGCAGATAAAAGAACTGCAAGAATTTTTAACAGAAAACATAGCTCAGATTGAGGCAACGCTTGATTATCCCGAAGAAGATTTTGAAAAATCTGCAAAGGATAAAATATTTAACGATTTAAAAATAGTAGAAGAAAAGATTGAAAACTTTATTAAATCATCACAAAATGCACGCTATCTTACTAAGGGTATAAATGTAGCAATTGTTGGCTCTCCAAATGTTGGTAAGTCAAGCTTATTAAATGCACTTGTTGGACAGGATAGGGCAATAGTTACCGATGTTGAAGGTACTACACGAGATGTACTGACTGAAAGTATTTCATATAAAGGGATAAACTTAAATTTTATTGATACGGCAGGGATAAGACAGGCAAAAAATATTGTTGAGCGTTTAGGAATAGAAAAATCAAAGCAATCATTACAAAAAGCTGACGTAATACTTTTTGTTCTTGATGGAAGTAGAGAACTTTCGAGCGAAGATAAAGAGATAAAATCGCTATTAAAAAATTATAAAAATGTGGTTACCATTGTCAATAAAAGTGATAAGAAAAGAGTACTTGTTAAAGAAAAAGATGAAATAGAAAGCTCTGCACAGAAGGGAGAAAATATAGAAAAAATTAAAGAAAAAATCTATAACTTTGTAATCAAAGAAGAAATTGATTATAACAAAATAATAGTTATAAATGAAAGACAATGTGAAATTTTAAAAAATTGTGAAAAAATAATAGAACAAATCTTACAAAGCAAAGAAAGTAGTATGGATATTATTGCAATGCTTATCAAAAAACTTTGGAATGAACTAGGAAAAATTACTGGCCAGTGTGAAAATGAACAAATAATAGACTTAATTTTTTCAAAATTTTGCTTAGGAAAATAATTTTATTAAATTATTTATACATAAATAATTTAAAATAAAAAAATATTTAATTTATATTTTATTTATTTAAATTTATTTAAAATTAAAAAAAATTAAAAAAATAATTTTTTTAAAAATAAAAAGGTTTTTTAATATTAAAAATGGAGAATTTTTAATGGAAAAATTATTAAAAGAAAAATTTTCAAAATATGGGTTTAATTTATCAGAAAAACAAATAAATAGATTTATTATTTATTATAATTTTTTGATTGAGGAAAATAAAAAATATAATTTAACAAATATTACTCAGCAAGAGGAAGTTATAATTAAGCATTTTATTGATAGTGCACTTGGAGTAAATTTAATCAAAAAAAATTCTACAGTTATAGATGTTGGAACAGGTGCGGGATTTCCAGGACTTGTGTTAAAAATTTTAAGAGAGGATATAAAACTTACCTTGCTTGACAGTCTTCAAAAGAGAATAAATTTTTTAAATGCATTATTAATCAAGTTAGATATAAAAGATGTTATTACAGTACATGCACGGTGCGAGGACTATTGCGTAAGTCATCGAGAAAGCTTTGATATTGCACTTTCAAGAGCGGTTGCTCCACTTGTTACCCTCTCTGAATATCTACTTCCATTTGTAAAAGTAGGCGGAGCTGTGTTAATGTATAAAGGGGTTAAGATCAATGAGGAACTTAAAGAGGGTTCAAAGGCGATTAAGCTTTTAGGAGGTCAAATCAAACAAACGCATAAGTTTATTTTAGCAGAAGAAGGGGAGAGGTATATTTTAGAGATAGAAAAAGTCAGCAAGACAGACAAAAAATACCCACGTGGAAAAAATCAGCCAAGATTGAAGCCAATTAAGTAAAATCTGTAATTTTTTTGCAGATTTTATTTTTTTGTTGACACTAGTTAAGTAAAAAGCTTGTGTGTTTAAAAATATTATAAGCCTTAACTAAAAGCCAATTAATAACCTCTTCGCTTAATTTCTAATTTCGTCAAATTATTTGCCTAGTTAAGTATAAATATATTATAATATATTTAAAATAAAATATAGAGGTGTGTTATGTTAAGAAAACTTGCAAAAAACATTGCTGTCTTTGCCTTGTTGGTGCTTGCCATCGGGGTTATTTTCTTTATGCCTTCAATTAAAAAGTCGACACTTTCACAGGCTGAAAGTTTAAATGAAGAAAGTACTATCAACCCAGATGCATTTAGGTTTGAGCTTGGCTCTATTGAGGATGTTTCTTCAGCAGATATCAGGCAGGGAAGTTTTTATGGACAAACCGTTTATTACATATACACAGCCTTAGGGCTATCTTCAGTTGCCTATCACGTGAACAATGGGGATAGCGGATATTCTACAGCAACTTATGTACTGGCAAATGATATAGACTTGCAAGGATATATTTGGACTCCTATTGGAACGGTTGACCATCCTTTCCAAGGAGTATTTTTAGGAGAGGGACATTCAATATCAAATGTAGTTGTGCAAAGTGGGGCTGTTGCAAGTGGGTCAGGACATGGACTTTTTGGAAACATAACAAACGCAAATATTTCAGATTTAATTCTTGAGGGGCAGTACTCTATTTCTTCAATTGACGGAGGTACTCTTGTAGGGGTTGCCACAAATAGTACTATTATTTCGGTGCACGACAACGCAATAGACGATGTTGGCGGAAATGTGGATATGAGCCAAATTTATACTATCGGAAGAAACTCCTCTGGCGTTCAGGCATTTGCAAGCAGGGCTATTGCTCAAACAACTATTTCATCAAATGGTACACCATCAATAACCAATGGCGGAGTAAGTGATTTAGGAATTCAAAGTCATATCGATAGTCAGGCAAGTATTACTTATCCAGGCTATGCGGTATACTATTATGGAACAATATCTTCAAGTCAAAGCCTAGAATTTTTTGTAAATAGTACAAAAGTTGCTGATGGTGGAGGATACAGGGTTCGAGTTTTGACAAGTAATACATATGGGGACTATACAGGTACGCTTTATAAAGATAATCCTTTTTATCACAAAAATAAAGTTAGATTAAGGGAGGATTTGTCTTCTTCAGATACAGATGTGCCTTATCCTATACGTGAGGAATACAAATCGACTATTGGTGAGCCATCTTCTCAAAATCACGTCATACAAATATCTCAGTTTGAACATATGACAACAACAATTTACTTGCGAGATAATTATGGACAGGCATATAGGCACAGTAGTGTTGCGTTTTATGGTTATGATGTGTCGCTTGAGTCATTTTTAAATTCAAGGACATATTTACTTGATAGGCTTGGCTATACGTTAAATTCAATTACAACTCAGTCAAAAGGAAACATTTCTCAGTCTCCAAGTTTTTATTATAATTATCCATCGTACGCCTCAGACACACTGACATTTAACTTTACACCACTGACAGATAGATCTTTTGATTTTATGTTCTTAATTGATAGTGAAAATTTTTCATCTGGCAGTATGAATTACAGTCAGCTAAGCTCAGCAATTAACAATGTTAGTGTAAACAGAGGTGTGCTTGATACTACCTATGTTTCTTCAAATGGTAGATATACCGTAAGAAACTTAACCTCAGACAATCCTCAAACTAACAATCAAGTTACCATAACCTTTACTCTTGAGGCAGGCTTTGAAATTGCAGTGGTAACTGAAGGGTTAACTCAAGGCACTTTAGTTATCAATTCAGATGATGCTAATAATGGGTTTGATGGCAATAGCAATTATGCATATAGTCAAACAAGTGGAGTTTACTTAAATTTTGCAAATTTTACAGGGAGTGGAAGCTCCTATAATTCAAACGGTGCAAATAACGACTCAGAAAATGAAGTTACAGCAACAGGCACTGTTCAAAATTCTAGCGGATCAGGAGTTGTAAGTGGAAAAGAAGAGCGAACATATACAGTCACAATTTCAAATATTGTAGGCACTACAGGAAATGTATTTTTTGTAGTAAAGAGGGCAATCCAAGATATCAATATAATTACCAATGTATATGCTTATGAAGATGGCGATACAGATTGTTTTGCTTGGACTTATGATGGCACTACCTATAGAGAAAATGCTTTTGTTGTTACCGGTGGAATTGGAGAAACGGTTGAAATCATCTTAAGAGTAGATAACGATGTTAATTATTTTATCATTAGTCAAAACACAAGCTCATCGGCATTATCTTTTGATAGAGTTGTGATGAGCGGGGGGCGGAATATAACGGTAAATAACATAACCTATTACTCTTATGTAAGTTTTAGATTGACGATAGATAGAATTGAAGATGATATGTCATTTACAGTAGGTATAGGAGCTATTCGATCTTATTTTAAATTTGAAGTGGAGGATAGCGAAGGTAATATCATATCCTTAAATGAAAACGATAACTCAACAAAAGGTATAAGCGGAGTTGTTAATGACATAGAAGGTGTTGGACTAAATGGAACAGGCTATCTTGAAGTTAGGGGCAGTGAAGGGGTACTTGCTGACTATGTGGCAATAGCAACAAATGGTTACTATCTTCCTACCCACATCACAATAAATAGAGTAGGAACGGGCAATGTTGTAACAAACGCAGTGCTTGAATATAACAGTGCAACAGAAATGTATGAATGGACCACAAGTTCGCCTGCACAAAACGTATTCAATCAAATATATCAAGGCGGTCAAGATTTTGATTTTATAATCACAATAGCCGTTAGTCAAGCAAGTTATAGTCTAGGCTGGGATAATTTTACCTTTCATATATCAAACGGAACAACAACTACTTCTTATACGGGGAGAGAAAATCAAGCTTTTCTTGAAGATTTATTTTCTTTAAACTTTAACAGCACAAGTTTTACTCCAGGAGAAAGTGGTACAGTGACCTTAACTTTAACGGAAATTGGTCTTGCCATTCTCTATGGGAATACAGCAAACTTTAATGCAAATACAATAAACGGGTTTAACGAAACAGTAGAAGAAGGATTTAGTGCTTTAACAATCAATAGCACTAATGTTACAAATGTAGATAGTGGAATTTGGCAATTTACCTTTACCAGCGGAACATATGCTTTTGATTTTAACTATTACTTTACATATAAAGAGATAAATATTGATGTAAATGGGCTGGTTTTAAATGGTTCGTATTCTCCTATTTCTACCACAGCTGAGATTTTTGTAGGAAATAGTGGAACATATAGATATAACTATAGTTTTAGTAATGGCTCAGGACAAGTAACATTAGCAAACGCAACTTTTGGTGGCATACAAATACACTCTCAATATTATGTGTTAGGATGGTACTTACGTAATGGCGAGGTTGTAACAATATCAAATATCAATTATAATGATATCGTGTCAAATGCAAATATGCTTTCTGCCTATCAAGATTTTTCAAGAACAGGCAATGCTTTGTCGTATACTATAAATGTTCAAGCTATAGTAGCACAAAGAACAGTAACCTTAAATTATTCTGGCGGTAATGAAGGCAAAGGAGAATTGATCAGTATTGACACTTCCAGTGATAGTTTAACCTATTCAACTAGTGTAATCTTAAAGCAAGCTTACAGAAATAAAGGCTACACTTTTAATGGATACAGTTATACAATTAACGACACAGTGTTTACGGTAAATAGCGGAAGCAATTTTACTATAACAGGATTAAACTTTGCAAGATTGTTTGGAAGTCAAACATTGTTAAAAACGTGGACAAGCTTTGTTGAAGAGGGAAATCTATCAACTTCAAGCACAACAACATTAACTCTTACATCAAATTGGAGTGTGATTAGATATAATCTTATAGTTGACGGAACAACAAGCCTATCTGCCTTAGAAATAGGCGATGAGATTAGATTTTCTCCGTCTGATCCAGGCTATAAAAATGGACAAGGAACATATTATATTTACAGAAATAATGTCCAGGTATCTTCTATAAAA
>CASFPO010000019.1 GCA_949296805.1 uncultured Bacillota bacterium
CGTTTCTCCTTCTACAGCTATTGAACCAGAGTAAGCCATACCATAGCTGATTGGTCTTGCAAGCACGCCGATATACAAAGCAGTAAAGAAAAGTGCAACAACAAGCAAAATAATCATTACTGTTTGTTTTTTCATAATGCCTTTTGATTTTTCGATTAAATTTTTCATTTTCCCTCCTTTAATATATTTATACAATAACATATTTTTTTGTTAAAAACAAATGTTTTTATCATTTTTTAATATTTTTGTAAAAAAATGCTATAAACCGCTGTTTTACTATGCAATATATTTCACATTTGCAAAATTTTGTTAAAATAAAATATATCAATAAATTTGACATTACTACCTTGAATTTATATAATTGACAATGGAGGAATTAATTATGAGTTGTCCTATGAATTTAAAGGGCTTTGGACCTTCTCCTATTCCAGAAGAGGGAGAATGGGTTCAATTAAAAGATATCAAGCAGGTTTCTGGATTTTCACACGGGTGCGGAAAATGTGCACCTCAGCAAGGCACTTGCAAACTTACCCTCAATGTCAAAGACGGCATTATAAAAGAGGCACTTGTTGAGACGATTGGTTGCAGTGGTATGACACATTCGGCGGCGATGGCAGCTGAAATACTGCCCGGCAAGACTCTGCTTGAGGCACTCAATACCGACCTTGTATGTGACGCTATCAATGATGCTATGAAAAACATCTTTCTGCAACTTGTTTATGGCAGAAGTCAATCGGCATTCTCTGAAAACGGGCTTGCTGTAGGTTCTGCACTTGAGGACCTTGGCAAAACGCTTTCTAGCAATGTTGGAACGGTTTATTCGCAAGATGGCAAAGGCACACGCTACTTAAATCTAGCTGAAGGATACATAACCAAAGAAGGACTTGATGAAAATGGCGAGATTATTGGCTATGAGTACGTGGCAATCGGCTCGCTTATGAAAGCTTTAAGAGAGGGAGTTGCTCCTCAAGAGGCTATTACAAAAGCGACTAAAACTTATGGCAGATTTAATGACGCTGTCACTATTATCGATCCAAGGAGGGTTGACTGATGGAGGTAACAAAAAAAATTACAACTATTGACCAGACTTTGAAAAAATATGGTATTAAAAGTCTAGAAGAGGCTAGGCAGATTTGTCTTGAAAATGGCATTAATGTAGAAGAGATTGTTAAAGGCATACAACCTATATGCTTTGATAACGCTGTTAAAGCATATGAGCTTGGCGTTGCGATTGCACTTAAAACTGGAACAAATAAGGCAAGTGAAGTTGCACTCAAGCTTGGCGAAGGCTTGCAGGCTTACTGCATAAAGGGCTCGGTAGCTGATGAGCGTCAGATAGGTTTAGGCCACGGAAGGCTAGGAAGTATGCTCCTAAAGGAAGAGACTAAGAGTTTTTGTTTTCTTGCAGGGCATGAGAGTTTTGCAGCGGCTGAGGGTGCTATTGGCATTGTAACTTCGGCTAATAAAGTTAGAAAAACTCCCCTTAACGTTATTCTTAACGGGCTTGGCAAAGACGCTGCGTATATTATTTCTCGAATAAATGGCTTTACTTTTGTAAACACCTATTATGACCACAAAACTAGCGAGCTTAAAATCTTAAGTGAAAAGGCTTTCTCAAGTGGCGAGCGAGCTAAAGTGAAAGTTTACGGAGCTTATGATGTGCCAGAAGGTGTTGCCATTATGAAGCACGAAAAAGTTGATGTGTCTATCACTGGAAATTCGACAAATCCTATGCGTTTTCAACATCCAGTTGCTGGCATTTACAAAAAATGGTGCTTTGAAAATGGGCGAGATTATTTTTCGGTTGCCTCAGGTGGCGGTACTGGGCGAACTCTTCATCCTGACAATATGAGGTGTGGTCCTGCAAGTTATGGACTTACTGACACGATGGGCAGGATGCACTGTGACGCTCAATTTGCTGGTTCTTCCTCTGTTCCTGCACATGTTGAGATGATGGGCTTTATTGGTATGGGCAACAACCCTATCGTTGGTGCAACGGTAGCTCTTTCTGTTGCGGTTGAAACAAGAAAATAAGGTAAAATTTGTTTGAAAAAACTAAAAATAATGGTTTAAATAAAGTATAGCGGGCAAGAAAAGTAAGCACCTTTAGGTGCTTTGAGCAAAACGCCCTGCGTTTTGCTACCTTTTAACTGTGTTAAAAGGTGTTTTCTTGCCCAAAGTACAAAAAATTACAAAATTTAGTACAAAAAGCATATTAGAAAAAACACCTCATCCTTGAGGTGTAAAACTAATATGTTTTTTATTGTAACTCATATTCTTCTAAAAGCTCAGCAAGACCTGGCAAATGCTTTATATTTAATTGACTTAATTTATTGATATCAAAGGCGTTAAACCCTTCTTTAACAAGTTTTGAAAAATCTCCATAGTAAATAATACCAACATCTGCGAAATGATTTTTCATTTTATTTACCTTATCCATAACAACATTTTCAAGCCTTGTGCTGTCTGTATTTTGAGCTCTCCAAAAGTCATAACCATTCTTGTAATACTGGCATAGATACCTAATAAAGTGAAGAGCATAATAATCAATGCCATCAATCATATAAGTTTGGCATTTGATAGTGATTGTCCTGTCATAAACATAGTTAGGAGACTTGTTAGGCTCGCATCTTTTAACTGAGAAAGGAGTAAACCTATAACTTAAAGGCTCATATTGACCTGAGCCATCATAAGCATCATTTAGATAGAAAGTTATTTCGCCATTTGTGTTATATTCTCGCCTGCAATCAAGTTCTACTCTTCCATTAAGCGAGCTATGTTTCATAAAATGCAAGCCATGTTTTTCTTCCAAAAAGGCTATATGTTCTGAGATAATATCCATCATTTCCTCTTCAGAGATGGTTTGCATCGGATATTGATCTAGAAGCCTAGAAAGTTTGTTATCCTTTAAAAGAGAAGGCATCCTAGAATAATCTGACTGAAAACTCTTAAATTTCTTTTCTCTATCTTGATAAGAAGTAACATAATAATCATCATATTCTTCATCAGCTTTGCCTAAGCTAAAGTTTGCGTTAAAGCTTTTAATTATATCTTTAAATTCGCTTGGATTAATAGTCTTTACATAGTTATAAAACCTTGCTGAAGAGATACTTGTAAGTTTATCTAAAAGTACACAATTTTCTCTACCGTTAATCTTTCCAATTGACAATTTTGCCTCTTTGTCATAATATCTTGTTGTAGTAGGAAGCACATAGAAAAGGCTTCTGTCTTGATTATGCCCTAGCACAAGAACAGGTCTTACCCCGCCCATCTCTTGTCCAGTGGCAGTATTTAAATTGGCAAAATAGATTTCGCCGATATTTATCGCCTCTTCTGGGTACTGGGTATGCATATATGGCTTTAAAATGGTGTGTGAGGTGTTGGTTGGATCTAAGAACTTCTTTGGCTCAATCATTCTAAAAAGATCATATTTTTTTACAATACCCTTCCAATCGGTAAAACTTGTATTGTAAAGGCTTTTTGTTATATTTTTGGCAATCTCTTCTACTTCCTTTGCCTGTTGCTTAAGGTCTGGATACTTATCTATCATAGCGTCAATTATAGCATTTTTGATTGGCTGAGAAACTTGTTCATCCTCATAAACTATCTGTACATCATTGCCAGTAAATAAAATAACAATTTGTTCTTCACTACGCTTATTGGCAAAAGTAACTTTTGTTAAATAATCTTGCTCCTCTTCGCTTACAAATTTATATCCTTGTGGCAAGATTTTATGGATTGCCTTTTCAAGTTCTTTTCTGTTAAGTTTGTATTTAACTTCATTATCATTAAATTGTTCAATCATGTCCATCTTTTCTCCTTAAATGTGTTAATATTATACAACGATTTTGCGTGACAGTCAATACTGACTTTTTAAAAACTTGACTTTTTCTGCAAAAAATATATAATATAACTATGTTACAATTGAGAAGAAGTTGGTATGAATTACTAAAAGAAGAATTTGAAAAAGACTATTTTAAAAATTTACAAAAGTTTTTACAAGAGGAGTGTAATAGCTATCAAATTTATCCAAAGCTCGAAAAGGTTTTTAATGCGCTAAACTGTCTCCCTTTTGACAAGATTAAGGTAGTTATAATTGGGCAAGACCCCTATCACGAGCCTGGGCAAGCACAAGGGCTATCCTTTTCTGTGCCAGAAAATTTTCCGTTGCCACCATCACTGGTAAATATTATGAAAGAGATTGAAAGTGACCTTAATATTAAATGCTATAACAATGGCGACCTCACTCGCTGGGCTAAACAAGGAGTACTACTTTTAAACACCGTTTTGACTGTTAGGCAAGGGCAAGCTAATTCGCACAAAGACAGAGGCTGGGAAAACCTTACGCGCAAAATTATAGAGCTTATTGGCAATCGAGAAAAGCCAGTTGTGTTTATGCTATGGGGTGCAAACGCACAAAGTTTTGCCCCTTTTATAAAAGAGTGGCACTTAGTGTTAAAAGCACCTCATCCTAGTCCACTATCTGCCTATCGAGGATTTTTTGGATGCAAACATTTTTCAAAATGCAATCAGTTTTTGAAAAATCATAATGAAGAGGCTATTGACTGGAGATAGCAAAGTATAATCTTTTTTATGATAATTTTTATCTTTTCTCACAATTTTTGAGAAATTTGGTAACTTTTATGCTAAATTTATAAAAAAATGCAGACCTTTATCTGCATTTTTTATGTTTTAATTTATCGTTTTGGTCTACGGTCGCAAGTGCTTGGCTTTACGCCAAGCTGTTTTGTGCAGAGCACAAAACAAATTTTAAAAGCTTTTAAAATTTACTTGCGACCCTAGTATAATAAAGTGAAATTACTTAGTCAGCATTTTTTAAACTGTCAATAGCTTCTTGAATATTCTTGATGTTCTCTTTAATCTCTGCATTTTGAGAGTTTAGCAAATTGAATATCTTTTCAAGAAGTGGATATCTTTCTGAGTTCTTATCCATAACTTCTTGGCAATGCTCAACAGAAAGCTTAAGTCCTTGAAGTAAATCTAAATCTTCGTCAAGTTTTTTAGCCTTTTCTTCATCAATATCAGCATAATTATTTACTCCATAAAGTACAGTTTTTTGCTTAGCGACAAGAGCTTCTTTTCTACGGAGTTTTTTCTCGTCATTTTCTAAAGTTCTTTTAATGCGTCTAAGTGGAAGATATTCTTTTTTACATTGACGAAGTTCTTTTTCGTTTGCTTTTAATCTATCCTGCTCTTCTACAAGTTTAGCCTCAAGTTCTTCTAAGGTCAAGTTTGACGCAAGTGCTTGAGCGCTGTTTTTATTCTCCTCGTATGTAGAATTAACTGCCATATTGCTTGCCCTAGTTTGAGGGCGAGTTTCTTCTATAGTAGCAGGTTTTTCTTCAGGAATATCCTCAATTTCTTCAGTTAAGTCAACAGAGTCTTCTTCCTCTTCTTCCTCTTCTTCGTTGTTTTCTGCTTGCATTTTAGCCAGTCTTTTCATAAGTTCCATACGTTGTCGTTTGATAAACTCAGCTGTATCGTCAACTTCTTCATCAGGCTCTTCTTGGCTTTGTTCAAGCTCAACTTCTTCCTCTTCTACTTCCTCTTCAACTTCAGGCTCTTGCTCTTCTTCGGAATAATCTTCTACCACGCCATTGTTATATAAAATGGTGGCAATATCAGGATCTTTTTTAATCTCTTCCGCCCTTTCAAGCTTATTAATGTTTTCTTCTAAATCCTTGGCCTGTTTTTGAAATTTTTGTTCTATACTCTTTTGATCTTTACCTTTGTTTGAAATACTGATAAAAAGGTCGCTCATAAAGTATAGCAAAAATCCTCCTGCTACGATAATTCCAAGGACAACAACTACTGTAATAATCACTGAACTCATAATTTTCACTTCCTTTTTTCTTAATTTTTAGGCAATTTTAATTGCTTTTGGTGGAGACGGCGGGAATTGAACCCGCTTCCGAAAAACTTGTTCAAAACTTTTCTACATATTTAGTTTATGTTTTACTCTCGTTATT
Source organism: uncultured Bacillota bacterium (assembly GCA_949296805.1). Taxonomy (GTDB): domain Bacteria; phylum Bacillota; class Clostridia; order Christensenellales; family UBA1242; genus Caccovivens. Next base: position 5,991 of record CASFPO010000019.1, read on the forward strand.
AATACAACACAAACAAAACTTTTAATAACCAGTCTTTAATATTTTACAAATACCGACAAGACAATCTAATATTTGCAGAGCGCCTAATCTAACCCTTTACAAAACTCGGCGACTTTTTTGCAAGAGCTAGCTAAAGTTATAGCTAATTGTTTTTTTGTCCGCTTAGGCAGCACAAGCAAGGCTTGCTTTGTCCATACGAACTACGTTATTGTTTGCGTTTATTTCGCATTGGCTATTTTTAGGTGCGAGCCCCACCATATGCTTTACATTTTGAACGATGCTCCCCGTCGAAACCAGTAACGCCCCCTTAGGTTACAGGGCTAATAGTTTTTAAGCACTCGGTCAAGGTCTCTTTGGACTGCCTTATCCTTGAGAACCTGTCTTTTGTCATAAAGCTTTTTGCCTTTTGCAAGAGCGATTTCAACCTTGGCTTTACCCTTATTAAAGTACACCTTTGTAGGCACGATTGAATAACCTTTTTCCAAAGTTTTACGCTCAAGCTTAATAATCTCATCTTTATGCAAAAGTAACTTTCTTGTGCGTTTAGTCTCGCTGTCGGAGAGGCTCGAACTGGTAGCAGGTGCGATATAGCAATTTTTAAGTAGCGCCTCGCCATTTTTTACAACAACATAGCTATCACTTAAACTTAGCTTGCCAGATGCAACTGACTTAATCTCTCCTCCCTTTAGCTCAATACCAGCTTCAAGAAAGTCTGAAACGAAGAAATTATGAAAGGCTTTTTTATTACTTGCGATAATCCTCATCTCGCCTCCTATTATAACACTGATTTTTACTTTTTTCAATACCCTATTGAAAAAAAATTCATAAAATAGCACTTTTTTTACATTTTTTTGCAAAAAAACAAGCAAAAATGCTAAATTATTATTAATTTTATTATTTTGGTAGTATATATTATATATTATTATATTAAAAGATCGCAATAAAATTTAATAGATTTTATCAAAATTTTGCAAGTTTTTTATCCAAAATGCTATGACAATGCTAGTCTAAATAACCAAGTCGCAGATTAAAAACTTGTTTTAAAAGAAAAACTCTACTTAAATAAGCAGAGTTTACAAAAATCTTACAAAAGAAAAGTCTATTTTTCGTGTGTAAATATTTGAAGCTATAAGTTTTACTACCACTCTATCGCCAACTCCAAAGGACATTTTTTGCCCCTTTAATTTTAGTTGTTTTTCAAACAGCAGAAATCCGCTATCTGGCAAATCTTCAACCTTTATCATACCCTCTATGGTGTTTGGTAGCTCTACAAAAATGCCAAAGTTTGTAACCGAAGTTATGACGCCTTCAAACTCTTCGCCAATTCTATCTTTGACAAGATAAGCTTTCCATAGATCGTCAACTTCTCGCTCGCACTTATCAGCATTTTTTTCAGTTAAGCTTGACTGCTCGCCCGCTTCAAAGGTAAAATCTTCAAGCTCAGCAAGTCTTTCTCCTTTAATGCCTTTATGCAAACTTTCTTTGATAATTCGATGAATTGTAAGGTCAGGATAACGCCTTATAGGAGAAGTAAAGTGGCAATAATATTTTAACGCAAGTCCAAAATGCCCAAGATTTTGATTGGTGTACCTTGCCTTTTGCATAGAGCGAAGTATAACCTTGTTGACAGTCTCAGTGAAGGGCTGATTTACGCAAAGTCTAATAAGTTCTTGATAGTAGCTTGGTGTAATATCTTGAGGAAGGGCAGGCGTTTTTACTCCGATTCCTTTTAAATATTCAAGTACATTTAACACCTTTTCTTTCCTTGGACTTTCATGCACTCGGTAGACAAAAGGTATAGCCTTGTCACAAAACTCCTTTGCAACAGTGCGGTTAGCAAGCACCATAAAGTCTTCTATCAGTCTGTGTGCATCATTTCGCTCTCGCTTTTCAAAGTCAACTGCCATTCCCTTTTCATCAAAAATAAATTGGACTTCTGGCAATTCAAAATCAAGCGAGCCTTCTTTTGCCTTTCTCTCTTGAATTTTTTTTGAAATTGAGTGCATCAGCAAAAGCTCATTCTTGACGCTTTCGGTTTTATCATCTGCTTTTTGTCCACAAAGTACCTTGTAAACATCGGTGTAGTTTAGCCTTGCCTTGCTTTTTATTACACTTTCGCAGATTTTGTGTGACAAAACATTGCCATCTTTATCTAAAGTCATTATACAAGAAAGAGTCAGTCGCTCCTGCCCTTCATTGAGCGAACATATTCCGTTAGACAGCTCTTTTGGTAGCATTGGAAGTACAGAAGTAGGAAAATATACACTTGTACCTCTATTAAAGGCTTCATTATCTACCAAGGTGTTGTATTTTACATATTCGCCAACATCGGCTATATGCACACCCAAAATATAGCCCTTATCTGTTTTTTCTATAGAAACGGCGTCATCTAAATCTTTTGCGTCAAGTCCATCTATGGTAAAAGTTATTGTATTTGTCAAATCAAGCCGACCTTTCTTTTGCTCTGGCAAGACTTTCATCGGCAACTTTTTAACTTCGTCAAGTACATCTTGAGGAAAGGTTTCATAAAGTCCGTGGTCCCGAATAATTGCAAGCTGGCATGCCTTAACATCATCATTTTTACCTAAAACCTCGTCAACTAGTCCGCTAAATACCCCATTATGTCTAACAAGTCTTATCACTACTCGATCGTTTTCCTTAGCACGCAGTCCGCCTTTAGTTAGTCTTATCTTGAAAGGAATATGATTGTTGTCAGGCTCTACAAAGTAAGTTTTACCTCTTTTTTCCACTACGCCAGCAATTTTTTCAATAGGTTTTACTATTTTTACAACCACGCCATCGCTTCCTTCGTCACTGATAGATACAATCTTAACGATGACCACATCGCCGTCAATCGCACCCTTTTGGCTATTTGCAGAGATAAAAATATCTTCCTGCTCCTGCCCTATTTCACAAAAGCCATAGCCTTTGGAAGTGCCTCTAAAAACACCTTTTTGATAAGTTTGAGAGGGAACAACTACAAATTTACCCTTTGTTTCTTCAAAAATATCTCCATTTTTGACGAGTTTTTTAAATTCAGCCCTAACCTCGTTTTCGTTAACGCCATAAGTTTTTGCTATAAAAGAAAAAAGATTGTCTGGCTTTGTAACCAAACCATCTTTTGACAAAAATTGTAAAATTAACTTTTTAACCTGCATTTATTTCCCCTTTATCCTCGAGTAATGAAAAACTGCGTGATAAAGAATAAGATAATACATACAAAGATAATTATTGACATTGAAATGGTAATTCTTTTTAAAATACTATCCCTTGATGCACCTTTATTTTTTGAATAATAGCTCTCTTGTGAGCCACCTGTAAAAGCGTCAAGACTTTTTGAAGAGTCATTTGACTGCATTAAAGTTGTGATTATCAAAACGATAGCACTAGCAATAATTATACCAAACAAAACATATCTGATTATAGGTAAGGCGCTAGCCCAAAAGTCATTAGCAAGATTTGTATCCATCAGTTAAACTCCTTTAAATCTTATTAAGCAGTATGCAGAACCATATAGTAAACAAGATGACAATAACTAAAAATATGATTTGCACCCATTTTATCTTATATTTTGCTTTTGGTATTTGTTTAAAAAGAATTGTGTAAGAAAAATAACATATTAAAAGCAGAAATATCACTATAAAGATAATCAGCCCCATTTGTCCGAGTCCATCAATAATTTGATATCCCCAATCATCAAACCAATTACAAAGCAAACTATTCATAAACCCTCAAGCATAAATATATACTACCTATATAATTATAAACATTTTTTTGCAATAGTCAACCTTTTTTAACACTTTTATGTAGACAAATAAAAAAATGCCTTTTAAAAAGGCACTTTTTTAAACGTTAAGCAATCTCCAAATTCGACCATTGAGTATCATAAACACTAAGTCTACAAGCCAAATAATGTTCCAGCCTAAAATCAGTCGCAAAATTGCTGCGACAATCTTTCCTTCCATAAGTCTTGTTGCAAAACCAAGAATGAAAGCTGTTACTGGAATAATAGCCAAGATGATACTTAACACTCTTCCCCAGCCGAAATAATCTTTTCCGATTTTTGCCATTTTCCCCTCCTAATTTTATTATAGTATATAACTTGATAAAAAACAATCATTTTTTGTCTTTTTTTAATTTAATTTGGCAATTTGTCAATATCCATTATATCATCTAGAAATATTTGTTTTCCTTTAACCAAGATTGAGTTTTCTTCAAGCAGTAATTTTGCATTGCCAAAAATTTCAAAATAATGTCCATCGTAGTAATATTTAACCTTAATTTTATCATTTTTAGTTAAATTTGACAGTATTTTTGTCATTTTTTCAATAGTCTCTTCATCTATATCGCCTTTTTGAGTGCGTTCGTGTTCATACTCTTTCATTCGCAGAGCCTGTTGCAGGCCTTTTAGAGTATCAAAAGGCATAAACTGCTTAGCCCGCTCCTGCCTTGGCATTTTACTCCTCTCCACTATTGTGACCTCCAATAAGTTTATTCCGCTCCATTTGCGTGGCATTTTCTCTAAAGTCAATACCCTTTAGAATAGAGTTCTTTCCATATTTATCTTGCAACGAAAGTATACTCTCGACTAATCGCTTTTTCTTTTTTACCTGTTCAATATCGGTAAATAAGTCATATTGTTCTTGCTCAATATCCTGTAAATTACAAAAATCTATACCTATTTTTCGAATTTTACTATTAATTTCTACTATATCTTTGTATAATTTTTCTAAGTAAGGAAGCATTATTTCATATAAATTTGTCCTTTCTTTTAAGCGAATACTTCCCTTTGAGCTGTTTCCACTTTTATCCCCATAGCCAATATAGATATGCAAAAGATTTGTAACATATTTTAGCCTATAAAGTCTGTAACAACCTGCCTGCAACATCTCCTTTAAAACTATTAGCGCATCATTATAATTATAATCTTTAGGTAAAATTTGCATATTTGAGATGGATTTTTGCTTAGTTTTATAGCTTTTAATATCTTTTATGGTGCAACTTTCTCTCCCATTTGCGTGGTCAAGCAAAAGTTCGGCGTTTATACCAAACTCCCTATAAAGCATATCTTCATTTGCGTGAGCAAGGTCATACATATCAAAAATATTGTGTTTTGCAAGTCTATCTCGTGTGCCAGTGGATATCTGCCAAAAATCTGTGATTGGTCTATGATGCCAAAGTTTTCGCTTAAATTTTTCTTCATCTAGCCAGCCGATAAAGTCAGGGCTATGCTTAGCAGTAATATCAAGGGCAATTTTGGCAAGGTACATATTACTTCCTATTCCTGCACTACAAGGAACACCTGTCGTCACGGTTATCTCGTTCATTAACTTAAGTGCAAAGTCCTTGGCAGAAATTTTGTATAATTTAAGATAATCGGTAACATCAATAAAACTTTCATCTATAGAATAGACGTGAATATCATTTTTATCAATATATTTTAAATAAATTCCATAAATTTTGCTTGCGTATTCAATATATTTTTTCATCTGAGGTTTGGCGATAATGTAGTCGATATCCTTTGGAATTTCATACAGCCTGCACCTATTTTTTACACCTAAAGTTTTCATTTTTGGACTTACTGCAAGACAGATAGCCCCTTCTCCACGAGACTCATCCGCAACAACAAGGTTGGTTTTGAAAGGGTCTAGATGACGCTCAGCACATTCAACTGAGGCAAAAAAAGATTTCATATCAATAACAAAATATACTCTTTGTGTTTTATTAAGCTCCATACACTTATTTTAGTAGAATATTGAAAATTCTTCAAGTTTTTTTAAAATTTTACCTTTTATTTTTTTGAGAAAGGCTTAGTTTATATTATCTGAAGCCGAACCAAGCGCGACGAAGTCGCATTTGAGTGAGACTGATGGTCATACATACTATGTGATGAGTGTGCGTTAGCACACAAATTCGATAGAATTTATTAAAATTTTATTATAGTAAAATTTTAACATCACATAGTTTATATTATCGGAAGCCGAACTTGCTTGCAAGAGTGAGGCTGATGGTCATACATACTGTGATGAACACAATTTATTGGGTTTTTGCGTTTAGCAAAATTAAAATTTAACTTGCTTAAATTTTAACATCACATAGTTTATA
>CASFPO010000020.1 GCA_949296805.1 uncultured Bacillota bacterium
AAGACTTGGTGAACTTATGAGTGAATGGTTGCTTGTGTTCAAAAAGTCGTCAGTCACATCAAGAACTTTTGAAGGCATTTTTAGAAACTACAAATTACACATTGAACCCATTGTTGGAAATATGAAAATCTATGAACTAGACACAATGACAATTCAAAAAGTTGTAAATCGAATGTTGGAGAATGGATATTCAGTTGCAGTTGCAAAAAAGATAAAATTTATCTTTAATCAGTTTTGCGAATATGCGATTGATAGCAAATGGATTTTAGTTAATCCAACACACAAGATAAAGATTAGAACAAGAGATAAAAATAATTATGAAAAGAGAAATCCATACAAGGCAATTCCACCAGAAGAAAGAGATAGATTTTTAAATGCACTAGAAAAAGACCCGGCGAACTTTATTAAACCCATGTGTTATTTGATGATGTTTGCCGGGCTTCGTAGTGGTGAAACTATTGCTCTTGAATGGAAGCATGTTGATTTTGCAAAAAGAATTATTAAAGTCGCACAAGCAGAAACGCAAGATACAAAGTTTGATAGCAATGGAAACATAGTTGAAAGAACAACAATAGTAAGTGGCACCAAAACAGCTTGCTCTGTGAGAGAAGTTCCAATGACCGATATTGTTTATAACGAACTTATTGCATGGAAAGAAAAACAACACAAACATTCCATTGATGTGGGAATAGATTTAACAAATCCTAATGTTTATGTGTTTGCAAATGATGATGGCTCTATTCGCACATATTCAGGTTGTAGAGCGATATTTAATAGATTTATTAGGCGAAACCATTTGGAAGATTTAAACATACATTTTCACGGACTTAGACACACTTTTTCAAATATGTTGTTTGAACTTAATGAAAATCCAAAAGTTATTCAACAACTTTTAGGTCATAAAGACGTGAAAACTACAATAACTGTCTATAACAATGTCAATAGTGATTATGTAAAAGAAAGCGCAAATCGTTTAAACGAGAAACTAAATGAAAATGAAATTTTAAGAAAACAAAATAATCAAAATAAAGAAGAACAAGAAAAAAAGGAATCTAATCTAAGAAATTTGTCTGATGAAGATTTTGATTTAATGTTAGAAGAAATGTTAAAAGAACGAAAAGAAAGAAAACGCAAACGAGAAAAAGATTTTGAAATGTAAAATTTACTACACTAGTTTACACCTATTACACTAGTTTTAGGGAGATTTAGGAAGAATTAGACCGAGAGTTTAAAAATTGAACTCTCGGTCTTTTTTTATGCAAATTTACTACACTTTTTGGAGCAGTTTACTACACCTATTGTATTTTTAGCCTAAAATTAAGCAAAACTTTTGCAAAAGAAAAAACCTTGAAAGTGCCTATTTTACTAGGGTTTCAAGGGTTTTTAATAATGGAGCTAATGACGGGACTTGAACCCGTGACCTCCGCCTTACCAAGGCGGTGCACTACCGACTGTGCTACATTAGCATAAGCAATTTTTATTAAATTTTTGAGTGTTTTTTGAGGTGCAAATTTTGGCTATTTTTATCTTACCAAGGCGGTGCACTACCGACTGTGCTACATTAGCATATTCAGTTTTTGAGTAAAATTTTGTTGTTTTTTTAGTGGTAAAATTTGCTATTTTTTATCTTACCAAGGCGGTGCACTACCGACTGTGCCACATAAGCATAGCTCCAAGATGGAGCGAATATTTAGTTATGAGATTGTTTGCGAATATGCTTTCCTTGTTTTGACAAGATGGTGCCCGCCGAAGGTTATTTTGTTAAAGGCATGTTAGTGTTTGAACTATGTTAGTATATAGAATAGATTGATAGGGTAATGTTTTTGAGTGCCTCATCAAACAATAAATTTTATTTAGCAAAAAAAAAGAGCGGAAGTTTAGCCTCTCGTTTTGAGATATTCCGCTCTTTTTTAATCTTCTTTAGGAAAAATTATTACATATCTATGTGGCTCTGTGCCCTTGCTAAGTGTTGTAACTCTATTATCTTCCTGAAGAGTTGTGTGGATGATTCGTCGTTCACTAGGTGTCATCGGCGAGAGTTTAATGTATCTTCCACTTTTTGCCACCTTGCTAGCAGTTCTTTTTGCTAATTCTGACAAACTTTCAGCTCTTTTTTCTCTATAACCACCTATATCGAGTAATATTTTTTTATTCTCTTTGCCGTTCATCACTGAAACAAGTCTACTAAGACCATAATATCCTTCTCCGTGGTGTCCGATAATATCTCCAAGTTCATCTCCTGTAATGCTTATATGAAGATACTTTTCATCTTCCTGAACATCAATCTTGACGTCTCTATTTAAAATTTCAAAAAATCCTTCCAAGAATTTTACAACATCTGTGGATAGAAGTTTTTCTTCTACCTCCTTTACTTCCATGCTGACGGAAGTTTTTTCTTCAGTTTTGTTTTTTGTTTTTGGGTTGTTGTTTTGGCTTTGCTTAGTTGTTAGAGATGCTGGTGTTTGATTGTTTGTTTCTTCTATAACTGGCTCTGTTTCCTTTTTAATTTCTTTTACTTTTTGGTACTTTGGTAGAGCCTCCTCTGAAATTGCTACTAAAACTTTTGCCTTTTTAAACAATCCACCCTCGTTAATAATCTTAATATCAACATCTTCCCGTGATGCTTTAAGTTCAAAAAGAGCATTTTCTATTGCTTTTTCAATAGTTTTTCCAATACCTTCACAAGATATCATATTTCCTCCATCATAATTAATTAAAATTTTCTTGAATATTCTACCACGTTATTTGCTTTATCTTCCTTGTCCTTTTTCTTTTCCATAAGCTTGTCTATTATTAATAATTGCAGTGGAAGCAAAATAGTTGAAACAATCTGTCCAGTTAACATATATATAGCAAATATACTGTTATAGAACAAAGCGAATATGCCTAGCAATACAGGGATTGCAATTTGCATCCACTTCATTGCGCCCTTTACCTTAATTGTTTCTTTGCTAAGCTTTTTGTTTTTGCGTTTTGTGTGCAAATTATTTAATACAATACTCAATGTTGAAACAAGCACGCAAAGTATTGGCAAGATATAGTAGCCATTTACTCGTCCTCGAAGCTCATTAAGGTTAGGCATAAAAGCGTTGTAAACCTCTTCTTCACGGGCTTCAAGTCCAGAGGCTTGTGACGATAAAGTTTGGTAGCTCATAATAGATTGAGAGGTAGGAGAGTCAGCAAGCCAAATATTTTCTATCCAAAGAAAACTATCCTTTTCAATGTCGTATACTGTAGTAACTTCATTCATAGCTAAGAGCTGAACAACTTCCGATAAATATAAATCTCTATAGAGAGGTTGCTGATTCTCGTCATATAATTGTTCACCATTATCATCAAGTACTGGAATATTTTGCAATAAAACTATCTCGCAATCTTCTTCTAATCCCTCTTCATAAACAGGAATAAGTTTGTTTACAAGCGAGATGATAAAGTCGTTGTTAGTTATAGCCGTGTATGAAGTAATTGTGTTATTGCCATCTTCAAACGAAGTTTCTATAATCTTTGCAAAGTCAGTTTGATAAAGAGTTCTGTAAAGTTCTTCTTCAACCTGAAGGTTTCCGTTTTCGTCAAGAACAAATTCTTCTCCATTTGTGCTATAGCGAACTAGAGCTATATATTGAACATCCTCTTCACTATAAACTTCAATGCCAAGACTTTGGTAATCAGCAAGCTCGTCAAGTTTAGATTGGTCAGTGTAGTCTCCAAGGTACTCGTCAATTACATTTAGTGTATTTGTAAAGGTAAATTTTAAATTATTATAACTAGATGTTATATTGTAACTTGCCATTGAGTTAAGTCCGCTAAGCAAAGTAAAGAATACTACAAGGTTTAAAGCCATCATTAAAAATGTAACAAGACAGCCAGAATAATAGCCTCTGTTCATATATTTACGATAGACCTCGTTTTGCTTTTGGTTCATAACTTGTGGAGATTTTTCATATTTTGCTTTGATTTTGTCAAGTTCTGGTTGCATCTTTTGTTGTATCAAATTCATTTTTTGCTGATTATATTTGCTGTATGTATCTATTATAGCCCATACAACTCTAATTACAACAGTTAAAAAGATAACAGCTAGTACATAGTTGTTTGTAACATTATCAAAAGCACGAATTATTGTTTCCCAAAAACCCGTAGGCTCACTCACTGCAAGCAAATTGCTTAAAATAGCCATTTAGTATCTCCTTTAATATTAATTGGAACAGGATCATATCCGCTTTTTTTAGATAGAGGAGAGCATCTAAAAATTCTTTTAAGTGCTATAAAAACCCCTTTTAGCCCAAACTCATTAATAGCCAGAAGTGTATAACTTGAACAAGTAGGGTAATATCTACAAGAGTGTGGCAAAAGCGGAGACAGGCAATATTTATAAAAATATACAGGCATTTTTAAAAGGAAGGTAAAGGAAGCTTTAAGATATTTCATCTTTAGCAAATAGCTTTATAAGCTGATTTTCAAGTTCGCTATAGTTTAGCAAACTTGCCCCTTTTTTTGCCTGTAAAATATAATTTCGATTATCCTTAGCAAGATTATTTTTTCTTATAATTTCTTTTAGTCTTCTCTTTAAAAGATTTCGAACATTTGCCTTGCCTTCCTTTTTTGATATAGAATAACCTATCTTATATGTTTTAAATTTGCTTTTTACTACAAAAAGGTTGAAGTGTTGTGTATGCAGACGCAAACCTTTTTTAAATATATAATTAAATTGCCTAGTTTTTTTTAATCTGTGGTCACATTTTGTAGGTTTAAGCTGATAATTTTTTTCTTCCACGATTTCTTCTTCTTTTTAAAACATTTCTTCCGCCATTAGTTCTCATTCTTTCTCTAAAACCATGAACTTTGCTTCTCTGTCTCTTCTTTGGTTGATAAGTTCTTTTCATAATTGCCTCCTTTTTAGAATAGTAACTATTTTATTATAAATAATAAAAAGTGTTTTGTCAATTATAAACATTAATTTTTATTGTCAATATTGAAGTTATGTCTTACCATATGCCTGTAAATTGACAAAAATTTACACATTTAGCAATTGAAAATTGCAAAATAGATAAATAAAAAAGCCGAGGGCATCGGCATAGTTTGGTAGCAGCAACTGGGATCGAACCAGTGACCTCAAGAGTATGAATCTTGCGCTCTAGCCACCTGAGCTATGCTGCCTTAATTTTATTGTTACTTTGAAAGTATAATCTAATTTCGATGTTTTGTCAAGAGAAATAATCATTTTATTTTAATTACACAAAAATGATATCTAATTTTTAATATTTATGCTAAAATAACAAAAAGGAGTGGCTATGATTCATTCGTTATCAGGCGGAGAGTTAAATATTCATAATAAGTATGATTATGCAAAAGTACAAATCAAGGAAGAAGGTGTTAAAGAACTGTGGTTTATTTCGCCCTTTCCAGAGTTATTAGCAGGAGATAGAGTGCTTGTCCCATATGGGGAAGACGTGATTGAGGCGGAGGTTATTCGTATTGATAGATCGGTTGATGAATACTCTTTTCCTTTGCCAGTAAAACGATTAAAGAAAATAATAAAAATTTTATAACTTATTATTTGTTACAGAACAAAAGGAAGGGTTGTTTTAAAAAAGATGGGAAAATTATGTCAAGATTGTCCAAGAAACTGTTTAGTTGATAGAAAAAAATCATTAGGTTTTTGCAGAGCTAAAGATAAGCTTGTAGTGGCAAAGGTCATTGAAAATTTTATGTGGGAAGAGCCTTGCATAAGCGGAGAGAAAGGAACTCTTGCTATATTTTTTGGTGGCTGTAATTTAAGATGTGAGTATTGTCAAAACTATGAGATTTCTAGAGAAGTAAAAGGAAAAGAATATTCGCCACTGGAGTTTTATAATTTCTTAAACAGCTACGACCTTGCCAAATTTTCTGCGATTGAGCTTATAAGTCCTACTCATTTTTCTTCACTTTTGATTGAAGCTCTGTCCGGCAAGAAGTTTTCATTGCCAATAGTTTGGAATAGTGGTGGTTATGAAAAGAAAGAGATGATAAAACAAGTCTCTTCTTTTGTAGATATATTTTTGCCAGACCTAAAATATTTTTCTTCTTCACTTTCTAGAAAGTATTCTCAAGCGTCAGATTATTTTGTTTACGCAAGTCAAAGCATTTTGGAGATGAGAAAGCAAAAAACCGATATATTTGAAGGAGAAGTTATGAAACAAGGTTTGCTTGTACGCCATCTAGTTTTGCCAAATCATTATAAGGATAGTTTTAAAGTGCTTGAATTTTTAAGTCAGTTAGGCAAAGTTAAACTAAGCTTAATGTGTCAATTTACGCCTACAAAGTTTTCTTCAATCAAACGCACATTATATCCGCTTGAATACAAGCTTGTTTTAAAATATGCACAAAAGCTAGGCTTAACAGAGGGGTATATGCAAGATATGTCTTCGTCTAGCGAGGCTTTTATCCCTAACTTTAATGAATAAAAATATTGTAATAAAATTTAAAATAACAAGCACCTAGAACAAAAGATTAGAGACTATAAGTCTTTTAAAAGTAGAAGTTTGTTATGTTTTTATAAGCTTAATAAGACTTTTGATAGAACAGCACCGAAAACTATTTAAATATGTAATAACTACCCTACAGGGTAGTTAGGATTTAGTCTATACTTGTTAAATCAACATAATGAGATGTAGTTTCAAGCTCGAAAGTGTGTCTGCTACATATATTTGATTTATCACAAGTTTCAGCAATTTCTTCTGGTAATACAAAATGAATGTTAGAAAGGGTTATGTCACAACAGTTAGACTGAGTATGCTTTAAAGCAAATGTCTTGTGACCTTTAATTATTTTGTTTCCGCTAGTTGTTTCATAAAGTTTAAGGCCAACAGCAATCTGTTTATTTGGACATACATCTTTTACTGTAGCATTTACCGTTAAAAACCTGCCAACACTTGATAGGTTTTGACTTTCTAGCACAACGCTTTTATTGTTTTCACATCTTTCAAAACAAATATTGTGAGTTGTAGTATCTTTAACATCAATTTGCATACAAGAGGTTGCTGTGAGATCATTTGGTTTACTCATATTTACCTCCCACTTACATTATATGAAAAGTCCTTGGAATGTTATTGTAAGTTTGTCAAACATAATTAAATTTATTTTAAAGTTTATTATTTATTTGACAATATTTCGTCAATAATCTAAAATACAATTAGAGAAAATAAAGGGAGTGGTAATGGATTATTACTCAAAACATCTTAAAAGAAAAATGATAAAAGTAAGGCTTGCTGGCATTTTTGCATGTCTTCTAGGAATAGCAGGTATAGTGCTAAGGTTTTTAGAACTCGTTCCACCATGGCTGTGTATAATATCAAGTGCTTATGCTATGGCGTTAATCTTTTCATTTAATGGTAGTTTGCAAGGCATAAGGGGAGGAAACCCTTGGGCAAGAGTGAATGTGTTTTGTGCACTATTAATGTTTGCATTGGTTATTTTTTTAATTGTTTATGGATTTATGACGGGAGAACTTGAAACACAATTATAAAAAGCAGTTTACTATCCTTGTAGTCTGTAAACTGCTTTTATAATGATTATTTTCTTGCTTCAATTCTATAAACATAAAAATCAGAATTCATATTATACAGTGATTGTGTTACCGACCCATCACTTCCAATGACAATTTCGCCAATATAACTTGTTACAAACAACTTTTTGCTTGCTGGTATAGAAAATTTTGTTACATAATGTTTTGCAAAAAAGTTAGTTGCAGCGTAGACGCAAAAATCTTTTGCTTCACGGTCTTCATTAATTCTAACATTAGCTTGTGCTCCAACTCCATCAAAATCGCAGAATATTCTTATTGAACTATATGCTGAAAGGTCTAAGGAAATGGAATTGCCTATTACAATTCCATCAGGCAGATTTCTATTTATTGCACTATCGGTACTTGACCTATCATAAACTACAATAATTTCGTCTGCCTCTACAGGCTCCTCGCCGGTTGGCAGTTTGGATACAGTATCTTCAAGAGCACTAACGGTTGTAGACAATGTGGAAAGATCACTTTCTAAATCTTCAAGAGAGCTGGCAAAACCATTCTGTTGCACACCTTGGTTGCTGACCGTTGTTGTTAACGCATAATGTAAGGTTTTTAAACTTTCAAAATCATCCATAAGATTATCATGTTCAGTTTGCAGTGGATAAAAATTGTTGCTTAAAGCGGTTTGCTGTGTAGAAAGGTTTGAGACCGTTGTCGACATTGAAGAGACACTACTATTTAAGGCTGTAAGCTCTTCATTTATTTCGGATATTGATTGGCCGTGGGAGTTTGATGTGCTAAGAAGTAGCGAAAGATTATTATTTATTCCATCTATACTTGTAGCAATTTCGTCAATGCTAGAGTCTATGGTTGCAATATCACTTTCTAGCGTATTTATATTATTGTCTATTGCGGTAATATTATTGTTTATTGTGGTAACACTGCCTTCCAACAGGTCAACATCGCTTTCAAGCTGGGTTGTTGCTCCTTGCAATGTGTCAATATCATCAACTACTGTACTAACTGTAGTTTGTAATGTAGTTAAAGATTGATTTATTGAAGATAGGTCGCTTAGACCACTTTCTTCAATTAGTTTTTGAAGTTCTGGCAACTTGACATTGTTTAAATGCCAAAGCTCCTTTTTTAATTTTTCTAGATTGTCGTTTAAGCTTATCATATTAATTCTCCTTTTGGGAGATTTTAACTCATAGCTATTGCATTTATCAATAGTCACTGCCAACTATTTTTTCTTTTTTACCTTTTTTATTAAAATTAATGACAAAATTACGGTCACACAAGCCACAATTATGGTAATACCTGCTATCAAAAGTGGACTGATGCCGTTAGGAGCTATATCCTTTGTAAGAACATAGCCATTATATAATTCTCCATCTTCTAATACAACTGTTACAGCTGTACAGCCTTCGTCATCGTCATAACCGCTATAAATATAGACTTGCTGACCTTGTTTTAAGATAATGTTTGTAGGTTTTCTATCTATATCATACAACATAGACTCTCGCCTTATTGAGCCGTTAAAAACTGGATATACAGTTTGTGAAGTGTTTGAAGAAATATAATATCTATAAACATAACCGTCATAATTGTCTGAATAACTTACTAAAATAAAGTCGCTTTGACCATCGTCTTCAAGGACTGTTAGTTCTTCTCCATGTAGAATTACTAGAGGTTCACTTCCGTCAAAAACTTTCTCGCTTGTGAAAGATGGCTCTACATATAAATAACAATAAGAAGAGATGACTTTTACCTCTTGCAAAGGTATAAAAGTTATCCCGCTTAATAATACAGCAATAATAGGATATAATATTTTCATACCCAATTATTTATCTTTTTTACAATTTTGTCAAGCAAAATTATCTTGCAATTTATGAATTTGTGAAGTAGTTGATATATAAATAGCAATATTTGGCAATACTTTATTTATGGAAAAAATTGTTTTGCCCCTTACGAATGGCATAGGTATTTATGACAAAAACAAACTTTGCGTTAGTTATATAGATTATTATGGGGAAAAGAGAATAAGAGGATGCTCAGTCAAACCTTACAATAAATTATTTGACTCCATACTTTTGAGAGGGTATATTTATTTCTTTTTAAGTTTATGGCTGTACTTTAAAGTTTTTATGCTTCAAAGAGAGGTGGGAGACAAAAACAAACCTGTATCGAGTGCTGAAAGTTTAGGTTTTCTGTCTTCCTATATAATGATAATAGCAGGGATAATTGTTGCCTTTCTTATAGGGTTGTTATTGCTGGGAGTATTGCCTAGCTTTATATTTAATCAACTATTTTTTAGCTCAAGCTATTATTTTAGGAGCTTTTTTATTGCGCTTCTTCGTTTTGCTATTGTGTGTCTGCTTTTTATCATACTTAAATTTTGTCCATTTACAAAAGGGCTATATTCCTTCAACGGGGCAGGGAACCAGTTGCTGAGCGGAAAAAGTGAAAACTCTAGAGCTAGAGCATATCCATTAAATTTTTTAAATTTTATCTTAAACGTTTTTCTTATTTCTTTATTTGTGGTATCATTACTAGCAGTTAATATTCACTTTATTGCAAACTTTTTTATAAATCTTGCCATAATTTTGGCAATCATTCCGTTTTGTTATGAAGTATTAAGAGCCATATCTCTTTCAAAACAACCACTTTTTAAAACAATCAGCTTGATTACAAATTATCTTGTTTGCAATAAACCGAATTTAACGTGTCAGGAGATTGCAATGTCGGTAATAATAGAAAGTTCTACTTTTGACTCTTTTGAAGATTTTAAAAAAGACAAAATTCCAATGTCAGTCCTTAGAGCTGAAATGCAAATGAAACTAAAGGGCAATGAACAGGCAGAAGAAAGCGATATAGACTGGATAATCGCAACTATTCTTAATAAAAATAGAGCAGAAGTTAAGTTAATTCGCTATGTTACTCAAAAAGAATACAGAGAAATTGCACGTGCTTGCGAAAAAAGGGCAAAAGGGCAACCTATATCTAGTATTTTTGGGTTTGTAGATTTTTATGGAGTAAGGCTGGATGTTAACAGAAAAGTTTTATCTCCAAGGATGGAGACTGAATTACTTGTTGATGAAGCCCTTAAAAAAATTAGAGAGCAAGAGCTTAAGGAGGTGCTAGACTTATGTACGGGAAGCGGAGCTATAGCTATAGCGATTGCTAAATATTATCCGTGCAAGGTCAGTGCGACAGATGTTTCTAAGGGGGCTTTAAGCGTTGCACAAAACAATGCGATCAAAAATGGAGTTAAAATTGATTTTATTTTATCCGATCTTTTTAAAGGATTGAAAAAAAATAAAAAATATGATATAATCGTTTCGAATCCTCCATATATAAAGAGTGAAGATATTGAAAAACTTGATGTTGAAGTAAAAAAATATGATCCCCGTATTGCACTTGACGGCGGAGAGGATGGGCTAGAGTTTTACAGAAATATTATAAATGACGCTCCTCGGCATCTAAATAAAAAAGGTTGGTTATTTTTTGAAGTAGGTGTTAACCAGGCTCAAACAGTAAAGGACTTATTACAGGAGGGTGGCTTTGATGATATTGAAATCGTTAAGGATTATAATAAAATAGAAAGGATAGTTTATGGAAGAATTAGCAAAAGAAATATTACAAAAGACAGAAAAAAGCAAAATAAGGTATGAAGAACTTAATAATCTTGTTATAGACCCACAAATAATAGCAGATAACAAAGAATGGAAAAAACTTGTTAAAGAGCGTTCTGCTATTGAAGAAATAGCCTTTTCGCATGACAGATTGTCAAAACTCGTCAGCGAGCTTGAAGATTGTAAAAAGCAATATGAAAGTGAAACTGACAGCGAATTAAAAGGTATGTTCTATGACGAAATAGGCAGGCTAAAGGAAGAAATAGAAAAGGAAGTTGAAGCGACAAAACTGCTTCTTCTTCCAAAAGATGAAAATGATGATAACAATGTAATTATGGAGATAAGACAGGCTGCGGGCGGAGAGGAATCAGCTTTATTTTGCAGTGTACTTTATAGAATGTATAGTATGTACGCAGATAAAAAGCATTGGAAAGTTGAGGTAACCGATCTTAACGAAACAGAGATTGGCGGCATTAAAGAGATAACTTTTATGATAAAGGGCAAGGGAGCGTACTCAAGGTTAAAGTATGAAAGTGGTGTGCATAGGGTTCAAAGAGTGCCAGAAACAGAAAGCCAAGGCAGAATTCACACTTCAACCTCTACAGTTGCAGTGCTTCCTGAAATGGAAGATGTGGATATAGATATAGATGAAAAAGATTTAAAGATTGAAACCCATCGCTCTAGTGGTGCTGGTGGACAGCATGTAAACAAAACCGAGTCTGCAATAAGAATAACACATTTGCCTACCGGAATAGTTGTAGCTTGCCAAGATGAGCGTTCGCAAATAAAAAATAAAGAAAAAGCTTTAAATATCTTAAGATCAAAATTACACAACTTTTATCAAGAGCAGAAGGAAGCAGAGCAAAAACAAGAAAGACGAAGTCAAGTAGGCACAGGGGATCGCTCTGAGCGAGTAAGAACATATAACTATCCACAAGGCAGAGTGACTGACCACAGAGTAAATGTAACCTCTTACAATCTCCAAGGTGTATTGGACGGGGATATAGATATTTTTATTGAAGCTTTGGCAATTAAAGACAGAGCTGAAAAACTTAAGAATGTCTAAGTCTAGGCATTTTTTATATTGAAGAAAATTTTTGTTTTCTTTGATAAATTTAATAAAAAAATGTAAAAAATCGCATTATTTATCTAAAATGACTAAATTTTATATAAATTATTATATTTTTGTATTGCACAAAGACAAATTATGTAGTATAATAACTTTGCTAAAAAGTTAGATTAAGATTTTAAAGTTTTATTAATCTATTAAATTATTTTTAATGATCAAGGAGACAATATGCTTTCATGCGAGGATTTTATTGCTAAAAATAAGCTATTTAAAAGTGGAGAGATAATAGGAGTTGGTTGCAGTGGCGGTAGTGATTCTATTGCGCTATTGCATTATTTGGCAAGTAACCAAGAAAAGTTTGATATTGAAGTTGTCGCTATTCATGTAGACCACGAGATTCGAGAAAATAGTTATTTGGATGCTGATTTTGTAAAAGAGAAAGCTAAAGAATGGGGGATTCGTTTTTACAAGTTTAGGGTAGATGCCCCAAAGATTGCACGTGAAAAGGGAATAAGCATTGAGACAGCAGCAAGGCAGGCAAGATATGGCGTATTCAAATCGCTTTTGCAAAAGGGTTTGGTAGATAAAATTGCTTTGGCTCATCATATGTCAGACCAAGCAGAGACAATTTTAATGCATATTTTCAGAGGCAGTGGTATAACTGGGGCGAAAGGGATGAGCCCAATAAGTGAAAAGGTATACGTAAGACCATTTTTAAATATTTCTAAACAGGATATTTATAGATATTTGGATGAAAATCATTTGGACTTTTGCGAGGATGAGACGAATGAGGATACATCATACAATCGCAACTTTGTTAGAAATGTTATAATGAAGGACATCCTTTCTAGATGGCCAAATGCAATAGAGGCAATAGTAAATTTTGGGCAAACAGTTGCTGATGATGACGAATTTATAAACAAACAGATTTATGCTGAAGCTATATTGCAAGAGGATAAAATTGTAAGAATTCCGCTTTCATACTTTTTATTTGATAACGCCATTGTGTCAAGAATAATCTTTAAAGCAATAAAGTCAATAGGAGTAACTCAAGACATCGAAAAAAAGCACATTGACATTATCAAAAAGCTAGCAGTTAGCGGAGAAAATGGTAAAAAGATTTCTTTGCCTTATGGTCTTGTTGCCATAAAAGAATATGACTATTTAACTATTTTGAATAATAATGTTGAAAAAGTTGTTTTTGAAGTTCCTTTTAAATGCGGAGAGTTCCTTTTACCAAACGAGAAAAAACTTGTAGTAAAAAGGGTAAAAGATTTTGCAATAAATGAAGGTCAATTATTGATAGATTACAGAAAGGTACCTAAGGATGCAATATGGCGATTTCGTCAAGAAGGCGATGTCTTTACAAAGTTTGGCGGTGGTACAAAAAAATTAAAATCGTATTTAATTGACAAAAAAGTACCCGCAAGGCTTAGAGACAGTTTGCCAGTGCTTGCTAAAGAAAATCAGATATTTGCGATTGCTGGTCTGGAAATTTCTGACCTAGTCAAAGTAGAAGATGTGCCGACAGCTTATTCAATTGAGTTGAAATAATTTGAGAGTAAATTATATTATCGGAAGCCGAACTTGCTTGCAAGAGTGAGGCTGATGGTCATACATACTGTGATGAACACAATTTATTGGGTTTTTGCGTTTAGCAAAATTAAAATTTAACTTGCTTAAATTTTAACATCACATAGTTTATATTATC
>CASFPO010000021.1 GCA_949296805.1 uncultured Bacillota bacterium
ATTGTCGGGCCATGGTTTTTGGAGCCATGGAAAGCTCTTGCCCAAGAAGATTACGAGGTACACTATATTGTATTAAGAGCGAGTATGGAAATAAGACTTAGAAGCAAACTTAAGAGTGTGTTGATAGTGCAGTATCTTAAAATTTTGTATAATAGGAATTGAAGTTAAATTAGATGCTAAAAATTTGTAATTAAGAAGGAGTGATTACATGAACAAAAATATAAAATATTCTCAAAACTTTAATATAAAATATTCTCAAAACTTTTTAACGAGTGAAAAAGTACTCAACCAAATAATAAAACAATTGAATTTAAAAGAAACCGATACCGTTTACGAAATTGGAACAGGTAAAGGGCATTTAACGACGAAACTGGCTAAAATAAGTAAACAGGTAACGTCTATTGAATTAGACAGTCATCTATTCAACTTATCGTCAGAAAAATTAAAACTGAATACTCGTGTCACTTTAATTCACCAAGATATTCTACAGTTTCAATTCCCTAACAAACAGAGGTATAAAATTGTTGGGAGTATTCCTTACCATTTAAGCACACAAATTATTAAAAAAGTGGTTTTTGAAAGCCATGCGTCTGACATCTATCTGATTGTTGAAGAAGGATTCTACAAGCGTACCTTGGATATTCACCGAACACTAGGGTTGCTCTTGCACACTCAAGTCTCGATTCAGCAATTGCTTAAGCTGCCAGCGGAATGCTTTCATCCTAAACCAAAAGTAAACAGTGTCTTAATAAAACTTACCCGCCATACCACAGATGTTCCAGATAAATATTGGAAGCTATATACGTACTTTGTTTCAAAATGGGTCAATCGAGAATATCGTCAACTGTTTACTAAAAATCAGTTTCATCAAGCAATGAAACACGCCAAAGTAAACAATTTAAGTACCGTTACTTATGAGCAAGTATTGTCTATTTTTAATAGTTATCTATTATTTAACGGGAGGAAATAATTCTATGAGTCGCTTTTGTAAATTTGGAAAGTTACACGTTACTAAAGGGAATGTAGATAAATTATTAGGTATACTACTGACAGCTTCCAAGGAGCTAAAGAGGTCCCTAGCGCCTACGGGGAATTTGTATCGATAAGGGGTACAAATTCCCACTAAGCGCTCGGGACCCCTTGTAGGAAAATGTCCTAAGTGTGGCAACAATATTGTATTAAAAAAATCGTTTTATGGTTTTCAAATTCCGATTTATAAGTAGGGTATTTTATTTACCCTACTTATATTTTACAATTCTAAATCGTAGTCATCTCTTGATTTTTCTTTATTTAAATCTATTTTTTCACTTTCTTCAATTTTACTTAGACCAATATCCATATATTCCATTATTTTTAATTCTCTTTGTATTAATTCTGGGTTTTCTACATATTTATCATAATTTTTTCTAAAATGTTTTACATTTTTTAAGATTCTTTCTGGAGGAACTTTGTTAGAAAGTTGATACATTACAAAACTAACAGTTGCAACAATTTTAAAATTAAATATTTTATCGGCTATTTTGTTCCAAAAAGAAGGTTTATCTTTTTCTTGTTCAATAGTTGTATTTTGCATTTCAATTATTCGAGCATTATTTATTTGTTTTTCTTTTTCAAATTCTTCAGCAAGTTGTTTTCTTTGCTTTTTATGGTGTAGTTCTAATTCTGCGATACTTTCTTCAATATAATTCTTTTTTCCTTTTAAGTTTTCTATCTGCATTTCAAGTTCTTCTAGTTTTTCGTTTTCAGACATTGCTCTATTTTGACACATTTGAATAAATTTAGGATCTTTTTTTAATTCATTTTTTATTATTTCAATTTCTTCTTCTATGATATTTTCTTTTTGTTCAACAGGAATTTGTTCTATAACAGATTTCTTTATTTCTTCAGTAGGATTTTGTATAAGTTCAACTATAGCCTTTTCTTTTATTTTTTCTTCATTTTTCAGTTGCTCAACAGTTTTATTTCCTTCTGCAGTTGCTCCATTTAAAATATTAACCTTTGTCTGCAGTTTGTTTTCTAAATATTCTTGCATTTCAGGGTGTATTTGCTTTAATTCCACCTTATTTATACATTGTTTTGCATTTACTTTATATTCTTGTTTCTTTTTATCAAATATAACAGGAACAAAGCAAAAGTGCATATGTGGACTTGTTTCGTCTAAATGTACATAAGCAGAAACAACATTGCCTTTACCATATCTATTCGCCATAAAGTTATATGCTTCTCTAAAAAACAATGCTTTATTTCCTTTGTAATCTGTAGGCATAGTAATAACCCAAGAAACGAGCCAATTAACATCTTTTCTTTTTAGCACCTTAAATTCTTCACATCTCTTTTTCATAAATTCATAGTCAGTCATTCCTGTATGCTCTGGTGCAAGATTATAATTTAAATAAGTTTTTGAATGGTCTATTTCTTGATTTTTGTAAGTCCTATTTGGATCACTTCTATCACAATGCACCAATATATTACCAGACTGATTTCTTGTAAATTTTTCACAATTCATTTTACCACCTCCAGCGACCAACTATATTATAACACAAAATTTTTGGTGTAGCAAGTTATACCAAAATATTTTTCTAACGAAAAAATTATTGGTAAACTTGCAAGGGTGATCCCCTTGACCCCCTCCTGCAGAAATAAAAAAACATACCAAAACGGCATGTATATTTTTTTATTCTGCAGAACAATACCTATACTAAAGCATAGGTATTGCAGGGGCTATTCTCGCCCCTACGAAAATACAAAGTATTTTCTACCCTAGAGCTACCGCACTACATTGCTAATATAAAATTAGCAATTCCGTTTGGTCTTGCTTAATTTGTTTTAGTAATATGCCTTATATAGAAAAATGCAATTACTTCTGCAATTATAAGAATTGATTGCATTATTAGTATTTGTTTTTCAGCAGGTAATTCATTAAATTTAATTGCTACTTGTAATGCTATATCTGAATACATCATTATCACCTCTTTATAATTATACAAGTATAAAACACTTGTGTCAAATACAAGTACAATATATGTGTATCTTATACATTATAAAGTTGTTAAACTAATAAAGGGTGATTTTATAATGGGAATAGCATATCATAAGAAAACAAGTACAAAGTATGTGCAATATACTTTAAGAATTGAAGAGTCTATACTTGATAAAATTAAATCAATTGCAGGAAAAGAAGATTTATCTATAAATGAGGTTGTAAATCAGTCGTTACAATTTGCAATAAATGATTATGAAAAAAATAATAATAAAGGCAGTAAGTAGACAAATTGTCGAATTTGATATATACTAGCACCAACCCTACTTTGTAGGGTAAATCCCTTATAGAAGGGAGGTGTCGAAATTTTGACTGGTTATAATTTAGTATTTTTGCTATTACAAAAAATTGAAGAATTACAAAAAGAACTGCAAAAGTACAAAGATCAAGACACTAAAAACTAATTAAATTTAGTTCAGGGGAGCGTCCGTTATTTTAGCTCTCCTGTTTTTTTTGCAAAAAAAAAGAATATATGCCGTTACTCATATATTCGGTGTCGATTGACTGGTTATAGTTTCAATCTGTAATTGTATTATAATACATTTTTTATTATATGTCAAATTTTATTTTTTTATTCTTTTTTTTAATTTGTTCTGCAGATATAAAAATTACAATTTTATTTATTCGAAAATCAATTTTAAGGCATTTTTTTATTTAAGGTATATAACTTTATTTCTTTCTCAAATAAAACGGGGGTGAGCGAGGTACGAGCGAAGGAGGGGTGTCCCCTAGTGGAATTGCTTATAAGTTAGACCATATAAGCGATAGCAGTACATTTTAATATAAATCTCATTACAATGCGGTAGAGTATTTATTACTGCAGAAAAATATATTCGTCCTAGTAAAAGAAAAGAAAAAAATTTTAACTTAAAATGTAGTTTTTTGTAGTGAAATAGAATATCTGTGTAAAACAAAAAGAAAAATGTCACCAAAAATCGTTGACATTTCTTTTTATTTAATATATTATAATTTCAATTGAATAAGAGATAAAAAAATAAACCTTTCGAATTGCGGTCGAAAGGCAAATATTCTGAAGGTATTCTTCAAAACAACTACCTTCGATATATATAGTTTAACGAAATTTTGTAGAAATGTCAATACAAAACTTAAAAAAACTTAAAAGAATTTAAACGAATTGAAATAAACTATAAAGTATTTAAGAGAATTTTGCTTAGAGAGTGCATTGAATTGTACTCTCTATTTTTTATTCAATTACAATTAAATATGACTTAAATTTAAGTTAAGTGGGTGGAGAAAATGCAAAGTAACTGACACCTAAAAAATAAGGTTATGGGGTGTGGACGAGCCCATGCAGAGAGTCGCCTCGTATTGCTTATATGTTAGTAATATAAGCTGTGCGTCAGCAGGAACTCATACAAATCGAAAACCTGCAATATATAAAGAATTTGGGGTGGAAAGTTAAAGAGGATTTACAACTTATGACATGGATTAACTTGTGTTGTCTAAATTAGACTATGTTGTATCAAACTGGAATGTTTGAACTTTACTAACATTGAACGACCGATCGACCGACGGTATTGTTTAAAGCAAAGTAATTTTTGTTTTATGGGATTACTTTGCCTTTTTCACTCCCTTACTCTCTCTGGTATTGTTATTAAATTAGTTTAAAATACAGTTTAATTGAAAAATGTATAAAATTTAGTTATTATTGCTAAAAATTTATCTTTTGTGCAATGTTAAAATTAGTTTAAAACTAGTTTAAAGCGTTATTATTTCTAGCGAATATAAGAATGTTTGACAATTAAAATAAAGTGTAGTAAACTGAAAACAACTAAAAATTATTAAAGTTTATTAAAGTTGTTTTATACTTAATTAAACTGATTGAAAGGAGAATATAAATGTTTTTAATTAAGCAAGTATCAAGTGATTTAGGAATAACACCACAAGCAATATATAAGCAAAAAGAAGAATTACAGAATAAAGGTTATATGATAAAAAATTCTTCAAATGACTGGGAAATAACTAGTGATGGTTATAATTATTTAAAAGAAAAACAAATAAACAGGTTTAAACGAAATAACATAAGTTTAAAAGAAAACGATATTAAAAGTACAAATTTACAAGGAAAAGAAGAAAATAATAGTTTAAATGAAACTTTAATAAACTTCTATGAAACTAGATTAGAAGAAATAAAGCAAAGCTATGAAAATCAATTAAATGAGCAGAAAAAACAAGTTGAATATTTTAAAAATTTATATGAAGAAGAAAAAAGTGAAAGAATTAGAGCGAATGCACAATATCAAACTTATCTTTTAGGAACTGCAGAAGATAATAAAAGACATTGGTGGCAATTTTGGAATAAAACAAATAAAGAAAGAGATAACTAGTAATTTGTTGAATGGAGGTAATATAATGAAAAAAGGAAGAATTATTATAATTACTGCTTCGCCAGGAACTGGAAAAAGCACAATTTCATCAATTTTAGCAAAAGAGTCTAATATGAGCAAGTCAGTGAACATGCAAACTGATGATTTTTATCATTATCTTTCTAAAGGTGCAATACCTCCATATTTACCAGAATCAAACGAACAAAACTTAATTGTTATAGAAGCATTTTTAGAATCTGCAAAGAGATATGCACGAGGTGGGTATGATGTAATTGTTGATGGAATTGTCGGGCCATGGTTTTTGGAGCCATGGAAAGCTCTTGCCCAAGAAGATTACGAGGTACACTATATTGTATTAAGAGCGAGTATGGAAATAAGACTTAGAAGCAAACTTAAGAGTGTGTTGATAGTGCAGTATCTTAAA
>CASFPO010000022.1 GCA_949296805.1 uncultured Bacillota bacterium
AATTAGTTCTAAGACTTTTAAGAAATTACTTTCAAATGAATTCACACCTAAAACTAACTTAGATGAAAGTGGCTTAAGGATAACAACTCTGATTGATAAAAAGACAAATAAACCTGTAAACGCATATATTGCAAGAGTTGAAGAAGATGTCCCTAATATGGAAAAATACTATCTTATGGTTCCAGATGCAAACGGGGAAATAAATATTAAAAACAAAAATTATAGAGTTGTGGGTGATACATATTTTTATATAGATAAAGAACAAGAAATGATTAGTCCAAAATTTGAAGGAGCATTTATTAACGGGGAACTTTGTGAAAAAGTCTTATCCTACATGAATGCAAAGGGGAATAAGGATTTTGGCGGAATCGGCACAAGAATGCACCAATTGAGAGTGGAAAGAATGCTGCAAAACGGTTTGGGCAATGTTTGTATTGTCGCAGAAGGAAATTCTTTTCCATTCCATTATTCAATGGGATACAGACTCCCTGATGCGAAAAGACCACTTGAAGATTCAACAAAAATATTACAAGAATTTTCAAGTTTAAATCAAAAATCTCCACGAGAAAATTCAAAATACATTTTTCTCGAACGTGATAATGACAAAAAAGTCGTTATCAATTGGTCTGCGACATTAGAGCACTTTTTGAATGATTATTACAAAAATGGTGGAGCTCCACTAGTTGATTTTTCCCCGAATATGTATTTGACCGAAGCCTCTCTTGAACAGTGGATTAAGATGATTAAAAAACAGCCAATCTTGTTTTAATTAAAATATCAAAAAATACAGTTTTATACATTTATTTAACACAACAAAGGAAATATAAATAAATGAGAATAAATAATAATATTCAATATTATACACAGCCGATTAGTAATAGAACATCTTTTACTTCTTTATTTCGATTGTCATCTTGCAAAGATAGTTTTGGAGTTGAACGCTCAACACAAAATTCTACGAGTAGTAGAGATGATTTGAATTATGATGAACTAGCCCAAATTGCTAAGAACCGATTTAAAGAATATGAAAAGATAAATATAATGCCAATGAATGGTTCAGATGGTACTGAAAGTTATTGTATTGCAAACTCCATATTAAAAACATTTGGAGAAAGTGATGCGGAAAAAAGAATTTTTCCTATTATAGTTTCAGATATAGATACTGATATCATTGAAAATTATGGGAAAAAAGGAATTGTTGCGTTAGGGGAAAAAGATGAGAATTTATTTGGTAAAAATTTAAGTAAATATTTTGATTCTACAAACATGTCTGAACTACCTGATATAGCAAGATATCCAAAGGACGCAAAAGCATATAAATTAAAACCACAATTTAGAGAAAATTTTAAATTTGAAACAATGGATTTTATGAATCGATTGAAAAATATAAAAGATGAAGGAAATTCAATCATACTTATAAGAAATTGTTTAGCACAAAGTTATACCTCTTGGGAAAGAAGTTTATTGTTATCTGAACTGGATAATATAATACATGATAATAGTTTATTTGTTATTGGAGGCTATGATAGAGCTAATATTCCCGATTTTGTACAGGAATTAGAGACATATGGTTTTAAAGAAGTCGGCAAAAATATTTTTTCAAAGAATAATACTGTTTATAGCAAATTGGAAGAACCAATAATTAAACAAAAAAATTTCTTTTCAGATTTTATAATGAAAATAAAATCAAGTTTTAAATTTAAATTTTAACATAGCAAAAATTATTTTGTTATGTGTTATATAAATATGCAAATAACATATCCAATACATCAAAAACATAATATATATCCTAGTTTCGGTAGTACTACTAGAGTTGGCTTACTTTCAAACTCTGTTGATTATATCTATAGTACACAGTCTTCAGTTTTTAGAACGGATTTAGATTGGTTGAAATTTGTCAAATATTTAGGAGTACATTTTAAAGATGCTGAGAAAGTTAATGTTGTTTGTCAAGCTTGTTCCGATGGTTCTGAGCCATATACTTTGGCATTAGCGTTAATTCATTCTTTAGGGTTTGAAGCTTCTAAAAAATTCTTTCCCATAAAAGCAAGAGATATTGATATAACAAACATTTCCAGCTTTGCTAAAAGAGGGTTAATTAACTTAACTAAAGAAGATATAGAAAAGTTAAAAATCAATGGAATAAATTTTGATAAATATTTTAGCAACTCTACTGAACAAATAAGACTTTCTAATGATACTATTAACAATGAAGTTCAAACATATAAAGTCAATCAAAATCTCAGACAATTTGTTGATTTCCAAAATCAAGATCTTGAAGACGATGCAAGTAGACTTGTTGATAATTCTAACACAGTATTTCTTTGTCGAAATGTACTACCATATATCGGTTCTTATGATGCAAGAAAGGTTATATATAATCTTGGTAAAAACATGAAAAAAGGAAGTATATTGTCACTCGGTACTTATACAAATTCTAAATTTTTAACATATAGTGAAGACTATAAGTTTATAAAAGATTGTGGCTTTGAACCATTAGCTGATTTCAAGCAAACATATATAAAAACAGATAATTTGTCTAATAGAAATGAACTTGATTGGGGAGCAAATATTCTAAGTTATCGTATGCCATTTTAAAATTTTGAATAATCTATACTTTCTACATTCTATTGAGTTGCACACAAAAGATGAATATTACAAGATTGTTTAGTTATTTTTAACATTTAAAATTAAAACCTGACAATGGCATTTCCAAAAGTGATGTTTCATTTGCGTATTTAGATTCAAACAAGTCTGCACGAATGGGAAACTTATTATTTGGAGCAAATCCATTCTCTAATACAAATGGAGTTTCTGTTTTTGTTAACATTGCATTTCTTGTAACATTTGCTTTAGGAGCATTAATTACATTTTTCTTTAAGCCTAATTTTTTAGGTAAAAATTCTCCAATCGTAAGTTTGTTTACGTGCATTTTTAGTTTCCTTTCTTTTTACATTACTATTATAGTTAAATAAGAGCAAAAAAAAAATTGCTCTTATATTAAGATTTATTAAGACATTTAGCTCTGGTTAAATTTATATTTATTGCTATTAGTTTTTTAGGGCGATTTTACTAAAGCGACACAAATTATATTTCCGAGTAAATTAAAATAAATTTCCACCTAAATTTAAAATTTTGAAAAAATTTTTAACACTGTCCTGTCCCAAAATTCCTGAACTGTCCCAAAATTCCTGAACTGTGTCTAAATTCCCGCCATTTAAGGTTTTGAGACACTGTCTTGTTTCAGACATTGACGGACAGTAATCGGACTTTTTTGCCAGTTCAGGAATTTCATTTTTAGCGATTTCCGACTAAAAAAATCAAGATATATTTGAAACACACCCCTATTAGTTCAAAAAAATCAAATTCCTGCAATGTCTGTTCAATG
>CASFPO010000023.1 GCA_949296805.1 uncultured Bacillota bacterium
AAACAAATAAAAGAAGCCCCTTAAGGGGCTAGTTGGTGAAAGTCGAGCAAGCGGCAGAACTTCACCAAACGTTTACGATTATGCTGCAACAGGCCCTAAGGGGGCAGTGCAAACTACCGGCTTAGCCGGTAGTTATGATTGTGCTATAGCACAAAAAAAGGCGGACTTATGTTATAAGTCCGCCGAAAAGCGACCAGCCCAGCTTAAATATACAATTGCTGTGGCAATACAACCTCACAATATCCTTGTTTAGCTCCGCAAAGTGGACACTCCTCCCAAGCCTCCTTATCAAAGCTCACATAACCACAAGCTGGGCAAATCCAAGCAACTTCTTTAGCCTTGGAATACAGCTGTTTGTTTTTCATTTGATTATAAAGCTCTTCAAAAACTTTGGCGTGCCTTATTTCTACCTCTCTAATCATACTAAAAAGCTCGGCGATTTCTTCAAAGCCCTCGTCACGAGCTGTTTGTTCAAACTCTTGATAGGCTTTTGCTTCATCTAATTCATCTTGGCAAAGCAGTTCAAGATTGCTAAGCAAATCCCATTTTTCTTTAAAAGGAAATCCTGCCGACACATCTATATTGTCAACTTGTTTCATCTCGGCATCTTGCAATTTCATATAAAGCACTCTGGCGTGATTAAATTCTTGATAGGCAATTCTATCAATTAGTGTGGCAATTGCTTCATAGCCATTGTACCTAAACCCATATTCACAAAATTCATATCTTGTTCTAGCACCACATTCTGCCATATAAGCTCTTGCTAAATTTGAAAAAGTTTTGCTATCTTTAAGTTTCATAATTATCCTCCTAAAGCTAGTTTTTACTAAAAGAGTTTTTTTATTCAATTGTGAAGATAAATATAAAGCTTTTTAATAATTTTATCTATTAAAAATTAATTCTTCTTTTAAATTATCACATTTATCAAAATTCACAGGCAAAATTTTATGTTTATTACTACTTTCTTGTAAAAGGCTATCAACGTTATTTGATATACTTTTCCAAGAGGTTGCTATCAAAATATTTGCCGGCTTTAAAATTCTTAGTTGCTCACTGCCCTCTTTTAGACTCCCTCTAAAAAGCACTGCTCTTATTCCTCTTCGCTCAAGCCGAAGGCACACATCACGACAATCGTCAATAAAAAGCTTAATATTATGCTCATCAGCATATTTTACTTTATTTTTACAGGACAATATCAACTTATCATAATTAACTTTGTTTATTTGCAACCATTCAACAGTTGCCTTTACTAGTGGAGAAAAATTAGGTCTTCTTGATACGAAATGTATTTTACAGCCAAGAGAATATAACAAGTTTATCGTCTCTACAGCCTGAGGAAAACTCTTGTATTTTATAGGATTAAAAACTTTATGTGTATTTTTAAGCATTGAACTTGATAGCATCGTATCCTGTGTTTTAACCTCTTTATAATGAGCTGAGTGTAAGTTTGCATACTGAAACTTATTTATAACTTTATAAATAAAGGAATTACAAGTAAACATAGTGTTATCAAGATCAACGCCGATTATCATTTTTGCTCCATTATACTATAGGTATTTATTATACTATAAATATCTTTTTTTAACAAACCTTTTATTTTATTATTAAATATGAAAAAATATTGATTTTTGTATTGAAAATAAATGTTTTTTATGGTATAATATTCGTAATTTTACTGGTTAAGAACAATATAAAGAATGTTAATCAAATTGACAAAGTTTTATCAACTTGCAAATCATAATAGCTCCAACAGATAAAAATCAATAAAATACAAGGGTTAAATTAATGAAAGCTAAAGACAAATTCAAAAATTTTTATAGCAAAATTAAATATGCAATAATACCTTTTTCCATTTTTGTACTATGTTTATGCTTATCCTATTTTGGCAATCAGTTAATATACAACATAATTGGCAATCCCGGCTCAAATTATCCAGAGATAGAACTTGACAAACATATTCCTTTAATACCTTGGTTTGTATACTTTTATTATCTAACCTTTCCGCTAGGAATTATTACATTTTTCTATATTGCATATAAGGACAAAAAATCACTTTATAACATATTCTTAACGCTCTGCATTAGTTTTTTAATATCTGGAGTTATATATCTAGTAGGTCAAACCGAATTTGTTAAACCTGATTTTGAACCAGTAACTTTTACAGATAAATTGGTGGTCTGGACATGGGGTTCGGTAAATTCTATTAATTGTTTTCCTTCTCAACATTGCTTTATGGCATTTGCTATCATTATAGGCTGTTTAAGCAGTAAAAACCTTAATATTTTATTTAGAGTACTTGCGATATCCTGCTCTATAATAATAATTCTTTCAACAATATTTATAAGGCAACATTATTTTCTTGATATAATTGCTTCATTTGATATTATATTTGCTGTATGGGCAATTGTTTATGTTTTTAACCTAGGTAAAAAGTGCCAAAACGTCAGCGATAGAGCCGTCCAAAAATACAAAAAACGCAAAAACAATAAATAACACTTAAAAGAAATACATATTTTTTTAAGCAAACAGGTAAAGTTTGCTTTTTTATTGTTGCTTTTGCAGATAAAAATGATTATAATTAATAGATAAAAGATAAGGACGAAATATGGAATTTTTTGATGCTATAGTTATAGGAGCAGGTCACGCTGGATGTGAGTCCGCACTTGCTCTGGCAAGAACAGGAAACAAAACCCTTCTTTTAACACTGAGTTTGGATGCAGTGGCTTTTTTGGCGTGCAACCCCTCGATTGGCGGAACAGCAAAAGGACAACTTGTAACTGAAATAGATGCTCTTGGTGGCGAAATGGGTGTTAATACAGACAAAACACTGATACAGCTTCGTATGCTAAACGGTGGTAAAGGTCCAGCGGTACAAAGTTTGAGGGCTCAAACAGATAAAAACCAATATCACAGCCAAATGAAATTAACTCTTGAAAAAACTGAAAATTTATACTTAAGACAAGGCGAAGTTGTTGACATTAAAGAGCTAGCCAACAACGAGAAAGAAGTTAAAACGGCAACCAACTTAACCTATAGGTGCAAGGCAATTGTGTTTGCAACAGGGGTATATCTAAAAAGCAAGATAATTATAGGAGATTACACAAAGGACAGCGGTCCAAATGGTTTTTCTAATGCACAAAAGCTATCAGGCAGTTTAAAAACACTCGGAATACAGCTATTACGCTTTAAAACTGGCACACCTGCTAGAATCAATGGAAGAAGTATAGATTATTCCTCTTTGGAAGTTCAGAAAGGAGAAGAAGAGATACAAAACTTTTCTTTTTTAACAAAGAAAAAACGAAAAAATACCGCCGTTTGTTATCTTACTTATACCAATCTTCAAACGCACAAGATTATCCAAGAAAATTTGGATAAAGCCCCTGCCATTTCTGGAATGATTAAAGGTATAGGACCAAGATATTGCCCTTCAATTGAAACAAAAATAGTTCGCTTTGCTGATAAAGACCGCCATCAGCTATTCTTAGAACCTGAATCGTTGTCTACACAAGAGGTGTACATCCAAGGATTTTCCACTTCTATGCCTGTGGATATTCAAGAGCAGATGATACATTCTATAAAAGGGCTTGAAAAAGCCGAGATTATGCGTGATGGCTATGCTATTGAATACGACTGCATTGAACCTACCCAACTTAACCCAACCCTTGAGTTAAAAGGTCACAATGGTTTATTTTTTGCTGGACAAATAAATGGGACTTCTGGATATGAAGAGGCAGCGGCGCAAGGCATAATTGCTGGAATCAATGCAAATTTATATCTAAAAGGAAAAGAACAACTAGTTTTAAAACGTAGTGATGGCTATATCGGGGTACTTATAGATGATATAGTAACCAAAGGCACAAATGAACCATATAGGATGATGACATCCCGAGCTGAATATAGACTTTTATTAAGGCAGGACAACGCCGATCTGAGACTAACGGAGATTGGAAGAAAGGTAGGACTAGTGGATAACAGAAGATGGAGAGTATTCTTAAAAAAGAAGAAAGAGTTAAATAGAATCTTTTCCTTATTGCAGACAAAATTTAAGGTTGAGGAAGTCAAAGATTTTTACATTGCTAATAACGAAAATCCACCAAAAGAAAGTGTTACCGTTGAAGCCATGCTAAAGCGAAGCAATATTGATGCTTTTAAAATAAACAATAAATTTCATATATTTGACAGTTTTTCCTATGAAATTATTAATGAAATGAACATTTCCATCAAATATGAAGGTTATATAAAGCAACAGTTAGATGAAATTGAGAAGTTTAAAAAACAAGAAAACACCTTAATTCCGCAAAATTTTGACTACAACAAATACAATGGTTTGCGACTTGAGGCACGAGAAAAGCTTGCACAAATCAAACCATTAAGTATTGGTCAAGCGTCACGAATTTCAGGGGTTTCTCCTTCAGATATCGCCGTTTTATCTGTGCTAGTCAAAAAATTTAAAGAAGAAAAATAACAAAACACCTATTTAACAGTTTTAGTTAAATAGGTGTTTTATTTTCCAAAATATTTTGTTTGCAAAGTCTTTAGATAGTTTCCATCCAAATCATTGGTTTCAAGCTCAGGAAGTACCTCTATTCCATGTCGTCCACCCTTAACTGCTTCAATAACTACCAGCACCACCCTGCCCTTGCCATTATTGGTAAAGAACATCCTTTTTGGCTCTAGATTGTTTTCTACTAATCCGCAAATAAGTTCGGCTGTGCGAGTAGCTGTGTAAATTACAAAAAATTTACCACCAAATTTCAACATTTTAGATGCTGTTTTGCATAAATCTTTAAGCGGAAGATTTTCCTCGTGCCTTGCAATATTTTTTACTACATTTTTATTTAGTGAAGTATCTTTTTTTAAGTATGGTGGATTTGAAAAGACAACATCAAGCATTTTATCTTGAAGATGTTGTTTATAATTTCGCACATCATCACTGATTATTGTAATTTTTTCTTGTAAATCGTTAAAACGGATATTCTTTTCAGCAAGTTTTGCCATTTCATTTTGCACTTCAAAGGCATAAATTTTTTTAAACTGAGTTTTAGCCGATAGCAAGATTGATATTACACCACATCCTGTCCCAATTTCGACACACTCGTCATTTTTATTTAATTTTATAAAGTTAGCAAGAATAACAGAGTCTGAGGTAAAAGTATAAAAGTTTTTATTTTGAATTATCTTAAGGCCTTGACAATCTAAATCTTCAACTCTTTCATCTTTTAAAATTTCTACTTCCATATTTGCCTCTAAAATTCTCTTTAATTTTCTGTATTTTTCTCTATTTTTAGGTCAGAAAGATTATACTCTTTTATCTCGCTTGAATCCTCATTTTCAAATTTAACTGTAACTAATTGTTGTAAAAGATCGTTATACATAACTCTACCTTCTCCGTCAGGCGTTTTTACAATACTGTTAACCTTAGGCATCAACTTAAGAATGTCACTATAATATTTATTTTCATAGGCAAGGCAACAAAGCATCTTGCCACAAAGTCCATTTATGCTATTTGGATTAAGACTTAACCCTTGATTTTTTGCCATTTTAATAGATATATGGTCATCTATGCCAAAGCCTTTATGACAGCAACACTCAAGTCCGCAAGGTCCATAACCTCCCAAAATGCGAGTAGTGTCCCGTGGGCCTATTTGACGAAGTTCAATTCTTGTCTTAAATTTTTCAGCAAGCTTTTTTACTAGGTCACGAAAATCCACCCTATTATCTGCGGTAAAGTTTACAGTAAGTCTAGAAAAGTTGTAATTACACTCGGTAGAGATAACTTTCATCTCAAGCCCTTCTTCTGCAACTATTTTTTTTACATCGGCAAGTAAATTTTCAGCTTTTTTGTAGTTTTCTTCTGCCTCATTTAACTCCTTGTCCCCAGCAAGCTTTAAAACGTTTTTTAAAGGCTCTATTAAACTAGACTCCTCCACAAAAAAGTTTTCTTTTACTACTTTTACAATATCTTTCCCTTTTTCGGTCTCAACGATTACATAATCTCCTTTTTTCAACTTCAAGTTGTTGGGCGAAAAAGAATAACTGTGATTGCCATTATGAAATTTTGCCTGAATTACTTCTACTTGCATAAAAATTTTACCTCCAAAATATTAAGCAATAAATTTTCTATTATTAATGTTGTGTTAACATTATAGGTTTGTTCCTTACATGCTTGGTCTAACAGTTCCTGTATTTGACAAATTGCTTTAATTGAATAGTTATCACTTGCTTTTGTAATAACATCTTGATATTCTTTAAGTTTGCATTCAGCTTTAACTTTAACTGCTAGCATATCTTCAAGCACAAGCGACAATATTTCTATTATCTGATTAAAATGTTCTTTATACTCTAAAATTTTCTTACTATACTTAAGGACTTCTTTAGAAGAGGAAAGTTCGGCAAGTGTAGCTAGCGTGTTTAAAAAAAGTTCCCTTAAATTACTCATCTTGGCAAGCTTTTCTGCTTTACCTAAATAGCCATCACACAAAGCCAATATAAGCTCATTGTTTGGATTGTCATTCAAGAATTTACTTAACGACCCTTGGTCAAACTTGGATAGCTCATATTTATTACATCTTGATCTTATAGTAGGCAACACCTGATTGATATTGGAGCAAGTTAAAATCATATAAACATTTTTTGGTGGCTCTTCCAAAATTTTAAGTAGTTTGTTTTGAGCACTTTCTGTAGAGATATCAAAATCCTTTATGATAAAAATCTTTTTTTCTGCTTGAATAGGGCGTATATAGCTTTCAAGCACTATTTCTTCGCTATCAGCAACCAAAAGCTTATCTTTCTGTGGATAAACTTTTACATCAGGATGAGAGGACAATATAACCCTTTGATAGGTTTCATTTTCAATTTCCTCTCCATCATTAAGAATTAAAATAGCCAAAAGTTTTGCTAAATTATAAGAAAAAAGGCTGTCTTTAGAAATAAGCATAATCGCTTTTGCTAAAGAATTTTCCTTTGTCTCTCTTTTTAAAAGATTATAATCTTTTGTTTTTAAAATAGCATTAATTATATCCATAATTTTATTTTATCATAATATTTTATAAAAAGCAATAAATAAAAATATAATTATTTTTATAAAAAAATTATTTAATATTGATTTTGATTAATTTTTTAATTTAAAAATACAATTTTTTAATAAAAAACATAATTTTTTAAAAATTATGCTTAACTATTTATTTTTTATTTAATTTTTCTATATTTGGAACGATTATTTCAACGCCTTGTTGTATTACCTTAAAATCAAAACTACCTGCACCTATTTTTTCGCCATCTAGATTTATTATTGTATCTTCTGTGGTGTCTATATGAAAGCTGTTAAGCTCTAGCACTTGCATATTTTTTTTATTCTTATGTTTTAACCCTCGTAAAAAGAACATAGCAACAGAGACAATCGCTCTTAAGTTAACTACCTCTTTATTTGATTTAATTAACACAACATCTACTAAACCATCGTTTAATTTAGCTCTTTTATTAATCATAAAGCCAGCAACGCTTCTTGAGTTTAAAATAAGCATAATTGCATACTTATCTTCAATCACGCCCTTGTCATATGTCAATTTAAGTTTAACTGCTTTTGTAGTGAAGATTTTTTTCGCACCATGTAAAGCGTAAGCAATTTTCCCCATACGTTTTTTATGAGCTTGATTTGTTGCATAGCTAGTCTCTGTAAAAAGCCCACTACAACAAACGTAAATACCATATCTATCATTCATTTTAAAAACATCGTGTAAAAAGGGCTTGCCATCTAAAATATTTTTTACAGCTTTTTTGATGTTCCTTGGTATTCCTAACGAATGGGCGACATCATTTACCGTTCCAGTTGGGATATATCCAAGCTTTGGCTTTGCTTTTAAATGCATTAAAGCGTTAACAACTTCATTAAGCGTACCATCGCCTCCCGAAACTACCAATAGATCTGCAGTTTCTCCTCGTTGCAAAATCAACTCTCCAATATGACCAGGATAATTTGATTTACAAACCTCTACTTGGTATTTCCCCTCTAGCAATTGCACAATCTTGCTTTCTTGCTTTTCAACTTTACCTTTCCCACTTTGTGGATTGTAGACAAACAAACATTTTTCCATATATATAAGATATACAATAAATCAAAAATTAAGTCAACCTAAGAGGATAAAAAAACTATTTTAAGTAATTTTTATCAAAAATTTTATTAAAAACATTGAAAAAATTTTACAAAAACCATCAAAACTGCTATATTCAATATATGAAAAATAATATTCGCATTAAACAAAATACAAAAAAAATTATAATGCAGGCAATTATCATAGCTTTGGCAGGGCTTGTTGGTGGATGTGCCTTTAAAACCTTTTTTGAAAGCGTCAACATAATACCAACAGGTTTGTCTGGTTTTTCTTTGATTATTCACAACTTGTTTGCTAAAGGAAATATTAACATACCTACATCAATTATCTATCTTGTAATAAACTCAATCATATTTTTAATAGCTCTCAAGGTTTTTGGATGGAAGTTTCTTTTGCTCTCTGGTATAGGCATAAGCTTTTATACCATCGCTATGCAATTCTGTGATTTAAGCTTTTTGCTAGAAGATAGACAAGATTTACTTTTATTTTCCATTGTTGGCGGAATGATTATGGGGCTTACTATAGGAATATCTCTAAGATTTGGTGGTTCAACAGGCGGAAGTGATATAGCTGGAGCATTAATTAACAAATTTATTCCATCAATAAAAACAGGGTATTGCTTGCTAGGGATTAACACTATAGTAATAATATTAAGTGTTGTGACAACTGGAAGATTTGACATAGGTTTGTATGCGCTTGTGTCAACAATTATAAGTTCCTTGGCAACCAACCTTGTACTTGATGATTCAAAGCGAGTTGTCGCCTTTTATATAATTTGCGATAAGCCTACTCAAATTGCCGAGGCAATTTTAAATAAATTTCATAGAGGTGTTACCAAACTTGATGCTCAAGGAATGTTTTCTCATAAAGAAAAAACTATGCTTCTTTCTTTAATACCTAAAGGACAAGCACACGATATGAAAAAGCTTGTAAATGAAATAGATCACAATGCCTTTGTATTTTCTTCCACAGTTACCGAAACTTTGGGTGATGGCGATTTTATGAAAGAAGCTTCAATTTTTAAACATAAAATAACTTACTCAAAGGCAACAATAAAAAATATTATTTTTATAAAAAGAAAAGAAAAACCAAAAAAAATAATAAAA
>CASFPO010000024.1 GCA_949296805.1 uncultured Bacillota bacterium
AAATAAAAGAAGCCCCTTAAGGGGCTAGTTGGTGAAAGTCGAGCAAGCGGCAGAACTTCACCAAACGTTTACGATTATGCTGCAACAGGCCCTAAGGGGGCAGTGCAAACTACCGGCTTAGCCGGTAGTTATGATTTAATTAAAATTAAACAATAAATTATTAAAAATAATGAAATTTTTACTATATTGTCATTTTTTGTAATAATACCACATAGGTTATCTTGTGGAAAGTACATTTATAGAATTAAGATGCAAAGAAGTCGTTAATGTGCTAGATGGCAGAAGATTGGGCCATATTATAGATATGGTCTTTGATTTAGGTTCGGCTCGTGTGTTAGGATTTATCGTTCCGGGCGAGCGAACTGGCTGGAATTTATTTAAAAATTCAAATCAACTCTTTATACCATATGGATGTATTGTTCGAATAGGCGAGGATACCATACTGGTAGAATTGCCTGCACAAGGTGTTCCTACAAATCCGTATATTTTGTCATCTAGTGATAAAAAATAAAAAACACTTATAAGTGTTAAATGCACCCCAAAAGTTATACTCTTAAGGAGGTGCTTTTTTATGGCAGGTAAAGGTGTTTTTATAAATTTAAAAATAATGTTTTAAAATCTTCTACACTTTCAAAATTTTTAAATACCGAGGCATATCTTATGAAAGCTACTTGGTCTAATTCCTTTAATGCCTTTAAAACCATTTCTCCTATGGTTGAAGATTTTACCTCTTGTAAATTTCTATTTTGTAAGGTTAACTCTATTTCATCAATTATATTTTTGATAGCTTGTTCGCTTATAGGTCTATTTATGCAAGCTTTAGCAATGCTATCTTTCAGTTTTTGGCTATCATAATTTTGCTTAGAGCCATCTTTTTTGATTATTAAAAATGGAATTTTTTCAATTATTTCATAAGTAGTAAAGCGTCTTCCACAGCTATTACATTCTCTTCTTCTTCTGATGCTGTCATCATTATTTCTTGAATCTAAAACCTTATTATCTTCACTTCCACAAAATATACACTTCATAACTTTCTCCTAATATATATTAACATATTTTATCATTCATTTCAAATACTTTTGTAAAAAAGTCATACCAGTTTATTAAAATAAATAAAATTATATCAAAAGCGGGAGGCAAGCAGTCGTTATGTTCTCATTATTGCAGTCAGAATTTGATAAATTTTATACTATCAACTCAATTTATGGATTGTCTACCTCATTGACGAGAAGGCTTTGTGAACTTGGTTTTATCAAAGGGCAAAAGATAAAATTGATTAAAAAGTCTTTGCTTGGAAAAGTGTTTTTAGTGGAGATTAGAGGGTACATTCTTTCGTTAAGGCGGAATATAATTGCTTCAATATATGTAGAAAAGTAGGTTAAAGGATAGTTATGATAAAAATCAATCTGGTAGGAAACCCTAATACAGGAAAAACAACCTTGTTTAATACATTAAGCCATTCACATGAACATGTGGGAAATTGGCATGGTGTAACAGTTGAAGAGAAGTCAGTTACTTATAAATATAAAGATCAATATATCTCTGTTACAGATTTGCCAGGGATTTACTCATTAACCGCTTTAAGCTTTGAGGAAAAAGTTGCCACAGATTATATTTATTCTCATAAAGATGGTATTTTTATTAACATATGTGATGCGAGCAATATGCAAAGAAATATGTATTTAACTCTTTCTTTGATGGAACTCGGAGTACCGATTATTATGGTTGTCAATCAAATTGATAAAAGAAAAATTTGCAATATTGACTTTCAAGGTTTAAGCGAGGCGTTAAATGTAAAGATCGTATATTTAAATGCTAACGACAAAAAAAGCTTAGCACTTTTAAGCGAAGCTATTATACAGTATCATAATCAACTTTTAAATCAAAACAAGGCTTCATACAATCTAGGGTATAAAAAAACTATTATCACTCAGTATAGAGAGCTTATAAAAGAATATGACAAAATAATTAAAGAAAAAGTAAAAAATAATGATGTTTTAACAGAGTATTATCAAATAAAAATACTTGAGGATGACCAATATATAAAAGAAGATTTTGCCATTTCCAAAAATTTTAATTGTTCAGAAAAAATAGCAAGTGCAAGATACGACTACATCGACCAACTAAAGAATAGGTTTTCTTCAAAACGTGAAAGAGTTTATGGTCAAAGCAAACTAGATAAGATTTTTTTAAATAAATTTTTGGCTTTACCAATGTTTTTACTATTGATTTTTATCTCTTTTTATTTAACTTTTTTTTCAGTTGGGGCTTTTTTGAGTGATTTGGTGGGATTTTTGCTAGAAAAATTAATTTCAAATCCTTTTCTCTCACTTTTAGTTGATAATTTTGGAGCAAATAGCTGGATAGTAAGTTTATTCGAAAATGCTATAATTGGTGGGGTGGGCTCTATCTTGACCTTTTTGCCACAAGTTGCTTTGCTGTTCTGCTTTTTGTCTGTACTGGAAGATAGCGGATATCTTTCAAGAGTGGCTTTTGTTTTCGAAGATATATTAAGCAAAGTAGGTCTATCAGGCAAAAGTGTATATACTCTTTTAATGGGTTTTGGCTGTTCAACAACGGCAGTTCTTACAGCTAGAAATATGGAAGATAAAAATTCCAAAATTAAAACAGCCTTGTTAACTCCTTATATGAGTTGTTCAGCTAAATTTCCTATATACACAGTATTAGGTGGAGCTTTTTTTGGTGTAAACAATATCTTTGTTATATGTGGTCTTTATCTGCTGGGTGTAGTTATAGCGGTGGCGTTATCATATGTTCTTGACAAAACATTGTTAAAAAGCAAAACTCAGTCTTTTATATTAGAATTCCCGCCATACAGAAATATAAGTTTTAAACGGACTTTGTCAGTCTTATGGCTCAACATAAAAATGTTTGTTGTGAGAGTCACATCTTTAATCTTGGCGATGAATATTGTGATTTGGTTTATGTCTAATTTTACCATAACTTTTAAATATGTTGGTAATGGTGGAATTAGCATTTTAGAGACTGTTGGCAGGTTGCTTGCTCCAATCTTTACCCCTTTAGGTTTTGGGAGCTGGGGGATAGTCTCCGCATTAATCGCAGGACTTGTGGCAAAAGAGATTATACTATCTTCTATCGCTATGCTTAATGGTGTTCAAGATAGTTCTTTACAAGCAATTCAATCATCAGTCTTCCTTTCAACCTCGGCAGTATATTTTGCAAGCAGTAGTGCAGTGCTTTCGTTTTTAGTTTTTTGCTTGCTCTACTTTCCTTGCGTATCTACCTTTTCGGTGTTAATCAAAGAAATAGGTACAAAATGGACATTATTAGGTGTGTTAATTGAATTTTTAGTAGCTTATTTTACCGCTTTTGTTGTTTACTCTATAGGTAGAAGTATTGGAATGCTTGGTGTTTTTAAGGTCCTTATTACTATTTTGGGAATTTTTATGTTGTTAATTTCAACCATATTTGTTTATAAAAGAATAAAAAATAACCGACTCTGCCCTTATGAAAAAAAATGTAGAAAGTGCAAAAGAAAATAAATTCTTTTAAAAAACCCTCTTGCGTGTGTCAAATCTTAGTAGAATGGAATAAATATAAGTATGGATAAACAAAAAGATAACGCAAAGTATAAGATTATTTGCATAAAAGCTCCCAAATGGCTAAGTTTTTTGCTGAAAAAGCTTTTTAAAGCTAATTAGATTTTTAAATTATTTAATATTTACCAAATTATTAAGTAAACATCTATTTTTGTTATAAAACGATTCTTTAAAAATGACAAATTACAAAGCAAGCAAGTTGCTTGCTTTTTGCTATGCCCACTAAAAGTATAAAAAATTATGGTTTTTGTAAAAGTCTCTTATTCTCCAGCCTGAAAAAATTGCACCCCGTGCAATTTTTCAGAAATCCCCCGAATTTTTGTCCTGCCCGTGACGACGGGCAGATAAAAACTTTTTTGATAAAAAGGTTTGAGCGTGGGGTCAAAATAGGCTCTAATATAGTTCAAATTGCGTCAAAAAAAGTATTTTCAAAAAAGTTGCCAAATCATTTGACAAAACATTCGGGGGGGGTGTAAAATAGGCTATCAAAATAATAAAATAACATTTTAAATTGTTGTTTTATGTTCCGATTTGTCTCGTTTAAAGTGCCTTAAAGGAGAGGAATTGGGCTTTTGATACCTATTTTTATTAAAAGGAGTAAATTATGATAAAAACAAAGGTAAAAAACAAAATTTTTGGATCTATCCTTGCACTTGTACTACTGATTAGTTCTTTTACATTATTTGCATGTGGTGGCTCGGATGGAGAGGACCATTACAACATTGTTTTAACAAATGCCACAGTTCCACCAATGATGGCAACTCTTAGTTGTCTGGAAAGTGATGATACTACATATATGTGGTATGGCAGACAACAAACTTTTACAAACCCTGAAAATCTTGGGTTTACAATGCTAGAAAATCATAACGCTCCAGCTACAGGAATTTCATCACAGGCTATTGATGAAATAGCAAACACTGTACTTGATTTGTATATGGAGAATGATGAAGTAACATTTGATTTTTATGTTACTGATTATGCCTGCGAGGCAGCCTTTAAGATCTTTATTGAACAAAATATTCCAGAGGCAAACTATAATGTGCATCTGCTTGAAGATGGTGTGGGCTCTTACAACTTTTTTGAAAGTTTGTACGGCTCAGCAGATGGCTCAACTGCGTTTGAAGAAGATTTAGTAGCTCTTGAAGGCGTTTTAGATCAAGTAAGAGCTGGCACTTACGAATATTCTGTAGACAGTTACAACTATGACTTGACTTACGCTTATGCTACATATAGCAATGTAGATTATTGGCTTCAATATCCAGAATTTCTGGAAAGTGAAGATGCAGAAATGACTACTCTTCTTGCTGACCTTAATACTAAAAAATCAAGCCTTACTCAAATGTTTGGTGCTCTTAGTGCAGAGGGTCAACAAACTTTCAAAGATGCCGTTTTTGATACAGATTATATCGATCCAATAATGCTTCAAGACAATGGCAAGAAAACTCTTGTAGTTTGCGGAACATCTTTCCCAGGCGAAGAATTTTCAAGTATTGGTGCTCTTTCTGAAGATCTAAAAAATGGCACAACTGAGCAAATGTTTGAAAAATTCTTTAATCAAATTATGCAAGATTATCCTGATTACAATATCGTAATCAAGCCACATCCATCTTGGGGACTTGATGATCCAAACACTACAGCTAATGAAAAAGGTGTTGGCTGGGCTAACAATAATTGCGAAGGAGCATATCAAAGAAGAGTTCAGTATTGTGAAGAAAACAATATCCAAGTTCTTCCAGGACAAGTTCCAATGGAAGTGCTTATATGGGCATATGGCGATGATATTAGAATAGGTGGATACACATCTACACTTTATATGAATGCTGAGCCTAATATGACACTTTTCTTCATCCTTGGCACAAATAACCTTAATTCTATTTCACATCCATTACCAAATTTGATTGAAAATGGTGCCCTTGGCGACGGGCTTAGAGTTTACTATCCAAATGAAGGACAAGTAACAAGCCAAGACTATGACTTTACTGCAGAGGCTTAATTGAATGACGCAAACACTTCAGAAGAAAGATTACACAAATATATTTTTAAAATTAGAAAAAAGCAACCTTTTATACTTACTTGCAACTATATTTGCTTTAGTCAATGTAATAACAGTATTTGTATTTCAAAATTCTAGTATAAGAAATACTTATTTCTGTAGGTGGCTAATTCTGGTTTCAACTATTTTAATGATAGTGGCAATAATTATAGAAGCAACGCTTTTTATAATTAGATATGTTAAAAATAAAGACCAAAAAATTTGGTTTATTATCAAATTATGTCTATTAATCGTATCCTTTGCATTATTTCTTTATACATTAATAAAATATTTTCTTGATAATAATATATATTTTTATCATATAAATCAAACAAATATTATATTCTCTTTTGCTCTGCTTTGTTTTACAGGCTTTTTGTATGTGAAAGAAGCTAAAAAATTGCAGTTGCAATGGAATGTTATTTTGCTAGTTTTAACTGTGCTTGTTGCTATAATCTTTATGATTATAAATGTTAGAAATAGAAACATTTACACCTTTAATATATTATTTTTACTTGTTTTACTTGCTCTACTTTGCTTAGGCTGTTGTAATTATAACAAAATTGGGAATAGTATCATTAAGTACATATTTCTCTCGTTAGGTGCTATTTTGTTAATCGGCTCATATGTAACAACATGTATATCTCGGACTGTATATGATTTACTTAATATTTTAAATTTCCTTTTGGCATTTTCAACTATGTTGATGATATGCGGATTGATATTTGATCTTATGCATTTTGACAATATAATACAGTTGATAGCAAAAATTTTAGCTATAATTTTGTTCTTGACTTCCTTAATTAAACTTGTAACTAAGGATAACGCAGTACTGCTTGAAATTGATAAAACTCGACTGA
Source organism: uncultured Bacillota bacterium (assembly GCA_949296805.1). Lineage (GTDB taxonomy): Bacteria > Bacillota > Clostridia > Christensenellales > UBA1242 > Caccovivens. The sequence goes on from CASFPO010000024.1 coordinate 6,474, forward strand.
TTATGTTTGCAGGCTTTACGGTAGTTGCACTCAGCCAATTAAGAAGTTTTAAAAGTGTGCTAACTCAAGGCTACATTATATTAATTGCAATTTTGACGATAGTAGGACTTTCGGTAATGGCTACAAATTTTCCAGCTGTAAATCCTGAGCCATATTATATCACAGTAATAGTTATGCTTTGCTTAATAATAGGCTTGCATGTAACATACAACATCATCTTTAGGAAAAAGCAGACTGCAAACTTAAACGAATTATAAGAGCTGACCGCAAGGTCAGTTTTTTTATGAACTAATAATAGGTTCGCATAATTTTTCATTAAAGTATTTAAATAAAAATCAGAAATATTTTATCTTTGAGATAAAAAGAGAAAGCTAAAAGGCTTAAAAAATTAAAAAAATTTAAAAAAAATGGCACAAATAGTTGACTATTTTTATAAAATTGCATATAATATTGCTAGCACTTTGATAGTGAGAGTGCCAAAAAGTCGAAAAAGAGGTTGTTTATGGACTTGTCTGAGCGTAAAAGAAAGATTCTTTGTATGGCTGTTGAGGAGTACATTAGAGATTGTTCTCCAATCACTAGTGGAGGGATAAAGGATGTAACATCACTCAACTGTTCAACTGCAACTTTAAGAAGTGAGTTAAACGCTTTAGAGGCGATGGGCTTTTTAAAGCAATTGCATACATCAGGGGGGCGTATACCAACTGCGCAGGGGTATCGCTACTATGTGGAGCATTTGCTTCAGGATGCCACTGCTTCCGAAGAAGAGCTTGATGAAGTAAAGCAGTTGATAGCTTCAAAAACTAGCAGTTTAAATGAATTAGTTTCAGGCATAGCTAAGATTGTAAGCAAAGTGACTAATTATCCAACTGTTGTAATGCTTGACGGCGTGGATAACTTGGTTTTGACTGAGTTTAAGATAATTCCACTTCTTGAAGATAGAATTATGGTGTTGATTGGCACTGTTGCTGGATATATCAATCAAACTTTAGATACAAATGCAAGCATAGAAGATTGTAACAATGCTACAAACTATCTTAATAAGCATTTTAAGGGCGAGACGATTGGGTTTATGATTGATAATATTGAGGCATTAGAAGAAGGTATGCATAGTGAAATTACTGCATTTGAAAAGGTTGTCAATAGTCTGATAGATGGATTAAAAAAATTGAACAGTCAAAGGATTTTAAATGTTAGACGTGAGGGTAGTGCAAAGCTTTTAGAGAACAAAAATGATGTTGAATCAGCAAAGAGAGTTCTTAATGTGCTTGATGATGAGGGCGAACTTTCTTCAATTATAGAACTTGAGGGAAAGGGAGATATTGAAGTTACTGTTGCCGATGAAAATCAAAGCTGTTCGGTTGTAAAAGCGCCAATTAAACTAGACGGGCGACAGCTCGCATCGATAGGTGTGATAGGTCCACAACGAATGGATTATGCGGGTATAGCTTCTGCGTTAAAGGTTGTGATTGATAACTTAAACAACTTAAAAGGAGAATAAATGACAGATAACGAAAGTACTTCACAAGAAGATAAAAAATGTCATTGCAGTGAAAAATGCAATTGTGACGAGAATTGTGAATGTGGAAATGACTGCAGGTGTAATGAAGAATGTAATTGCAAAAATCAGAGCAGGGAAAGGGATGACGCTTGCAAATGTCATCACGAACATTGCAACTGTAATGAACAGGATAATTGCAATGAAAATTGCGACTGTCACAGCGAGTGTGATTGTCAAGACTGTACTTGTGAAGGGGGTATTCAAGAGGATAGCCAAGATAAAAGTATTGAATATTTAAATTTAGCTAAACAAATTCAGGCAGACTTTGAAAACTTTAGAAGGCATGCTATTGAGGATATAAAACAGGCTAGGTTAAATGGGCAAGAATCAGTTATAGAGGTGTTTTTGCCTTGTCTTGATACTTTTAAGGAAGCAAAAAAGTCAATATCAGATGAAGTAGTCCTTAAAGGTGTAGAGATGATTGAAAATAGCATCAATGAAGCATTAAGCGGGCTTGGAGTTGAGAAACTAAATTCAATCGGAGAAAAATATAACCCTCATTTGCATAATGTTATAGCTGTTATGCACGATGAGGAAAAAGAAAATGATATCATTCTTGATGAATATCAAGCAGGATATAAATTTAAAGACAAAGTAATAAGATTTGCAAAAGTCATAGTCAATAAAAAGGAGGGTTAAATTTATGGGAAAAATTATTGGAATTGACTTAGGAACAACAAATTCGTGTGTTGCTGTGATGGAGGGCGGAAAGCCAACAGTTATTGCTAATGCTGAAGGCGATAGAACAACACCTTCTGTTGTAGCTTATACAAAGGAAGGCGAAAGACTTGTAGGAAAAGTTGCAAAACGCCAAGCCATTGTTAATGCCGAAAATACAGTTCAATCAATTAAACGTGAAATGGGAACAAATTATAAGGTAAAATTAAATGGCAAAGAGTATACTCCTCAAGAGATTTCTGCAATGATACTTTCAAAACTTAAAGCAGATGCAGAAAGTTATCTTGGAGGTGCTGTAACACAGGCTGTTATTACAGTGCCTGCTTACTTTAACGATTCTCAACGTCAAGCAACCAAAGACGCTGGTAAGATTGCTGGACTTGAAGTGCTTAGAATTATCAACGAGCCAACTGCAGCAGCACTTGCTTATGGTCTTGATAAAGGCGAAAACAGCAATCAAAAGATTTTGGTATATGACCTTGGTGGCGGAACTTTTGATGTTTCTATTCTGGAAATTGGCGATGGTGTATTTGAAGTTCTTTCAACAAATGGTAATACAAGATTAGGTGGAGATGACTTTGATAATAGAATTATAGACTTACTAGTTGAAGAATTTAAAACCACAAATAATATTGATTTATCTTCAGACAAACTTGCTATGCAAAGACTTAAGGAAGCTGCAGAAAAAGCAAAAATAGACCTTTCTGCAACACCAAAGACTACAATTTCACTTCCATTTATCTCTGCAGATGCAACAGGCCCAAAACATATGGAATACGAACTTACTCGTGCAAAATTTGATTCGCTTACCGAAGATTTAGTAAAAGAGACCATAGATTGCACAGTTAGAGCTCTTGCAGATGCTAAACTTGATAAAAATCAAATAGATAAAGTTATTTTAGTTGGTGGATCAACTCGTATTCCTGCTGTGCAAGATGCAGTTAAAAACTTTATAGGCAAAGAACCATATAAAGGCATCAATCCTGACGAATGCGTAGCTGTAGGTGCTGCTATTCAGGCTGGTGTACTTGGCGGAGAAGTAAAAGATGTTCTCTTACTTGATGTAACTCCACTTTCTCTTGGAATTGAAACTCTTGGAGGAGTATTTACAAAACTTATTGAAAGAAATACAACAGTTCCTACAAGAAAATCTCAGGTATTCTCAACTGCAGTAGACAATCAGCCAGGCGTAGATATCCATGTATTGCAAGGGGAAAGAGAATTTGCAAACCAAAACAAAACTTTGGGCAGATTCCAATTGACAGATATTCCACCTGCACCAAGAGGTGTTCCTCAAATTGAAGTTACCTTTGATATAGACGCAAATGGTATTGTTAAAGTTTCTGCTAAAGACCTTGGCACTAACAAGGAACAAAATATTACAATCACAGCTTCTTCTAATCTTAAAGAAGAGGATATAGAAAAAGCTATTAAAGAAGCTGAAGAGCATGCAGAAGAAGATAAAAAACGCAAGGAACTTGTTGAGGCTAAAAACCAAGGGGATAACTTAGTTTATGGTCTTGAAAAAATGATAAAAGACAATGGGGATAAGCTTGCAGAAGAAGACAAAAAGAAACTTGAAGAAGCTATTGAAAAAGCAAAGAATGATATGACTAGCGAAGATATTGAAGTAGTTAAAAAAGCTATTGATGAACTTACAAATGTTTCTAATGGTATCGTTAGCAAGATGTATAATTCAGCAAATCCAAATGGCGAAGCTCCAAATAGTAATTCTGGAAGTGGAGATAATGGTTCTGATCCAGAAGTTGTTGTGGATGACGATAACAAATAATAGTACTCAAAGTTTAACTATTAAAGTCTTTTAAGTTGTTCTTGAGGTAAAGGAGGTAAACAATGAAAGTTGTCAACAGTGTTGATTTTTTAGGTAAAGAGGTGCTTGTAAAAATAGATCGACCGCTAGGAAGCAAGCACCCTCAACATAATTTTTATTATCCTGTAAACTATGGGTATATTCCAGGCACAATTTCTGGTGACGGCGAAGAGCTTGATGCCTATGTTTTAGGAGAATTTAAGCCACTTGACGAGTTTAAAGGACAGGTAAAGGCAATTATTCATAGAACGAATGATGACGATGACAAACTTGTTGTTATGGATAAGGATAAAAATTATACCGATGAGCAGATAAGGGCTTTGACAGAATTTCAAGAGCAATATTTTGAAAGTGAGATAATAAGATTATAAAAAAGTGAGTAATTTATGGCAAATAAGGATTATTATTCAGTACTTGGGGTAAATAAAAGTGCAAGTGATGATGAAATAAAATCAGCATACCGTAGACTTGCAAAAAAGTATCATCCAGACCTTAATAAAACTCCTGAAGCAGCTGAAAAATTTAAAGATATAAACGAGGCATACGAAGTATTAGGCGATCCTAAAAAGAGAGCTAATTATGACCAGTTTGGTTCTGCCGGGGGCAATCCCTTTGGGGCAGGTGGCAACGCTGGTGGTGGGTTTAGTGAATTTTTTGGCGGTAGCGGTGGATTTTCTGATATTTTTTCTGACATCTTCTCTGCTTTTGGTGGTCGAGGCGAAAAGACTCAACAAAAAGGTCAAGATATTAATATCGCAGTTAACTTGACGTTTGAAGAGGCTTGTTTTGGTGTTACCAAAAACATTACTATAGGAAGACTCGAAAAATGCAACTCTTGTAAAGGTACGGGAGCAAAAGATGGAAAAGAGTTTTCCGTGTGTCCTGAATGTAATGGAACTGGTAGGGTAAGATACCAACAAAACACACTCTTTGGCACTACTATAAGAGAGGCGGGTTGTCCAAAGTGCAATGGCAGTGGCAGAATTATTAAAGAAAAATGCACTGTCTGTGGTGGAAAAGGTGTTCAAAAGATTAACAAGACAATCGCAGTTAAATTTCCTGCTGGAATAGATAATGGGCAAACCTTAAAGATGCGAGGAGAAGGAAATAGCCCCGCAGGAAGTGGAATAAATGGAGACCTTAATATCAAAGTGTCTGTAAGTCCACACAAAATTCTAACACGCAGTGGAAATGATTTATATCTTGATTTATATTTGCCATTTACAACCACAATTTTAGGTGGTAAAGTGGAGATCCCTACGCTTGAGGGTAAATATACTTTAACAATTCCTGAATTGACAGCAAGCGGAACTGTGATGAGGTTGAAAAACAAGGGTGTTAAACAATTAAATAAAGAAGCTCGTGGCGACCTTCTTGTTACAATTAAGGCAGAAGTGCCTAAAAACCTTGACAGGCAAACAAAAGCAAAGTTGCAGGAACTAGCAAATTCAATAGGAGACAATTCTTATACAAAATATAATAATTTTTTAAAGAAAATGTAAATTAGGCTTTTAACGACAATATATAATATTTTTTCAAAAAATTAGTTAATTTTAAATAAAAATATCTGGAATTAAATAAAGGAAAAAACTAGAAATTCCAGATATTTTTTGTTATATTAAGCTTATTTCAAATATTTAATCTCACAATTTTTGATTTCTTCAACATTATCATCTAAAGATAAGTTGTGAGTATATCTATAAAGCATTTTCCAAACGCCACTGTGGGAGACTATCAAGATACTTTTATCGCTGTTTTCAATCTCCTTATAAAAATTTACATTCCGTATATATAGGTCTTGAAAACTTTCTGCATTGTACTTATGGGGATTTTTAGTAAAATCCTTTATCTCTTCTTTTGTAACTTCGCTATACTTGCGTCCTGTTGCAACTCCTGCGTTCTGTTCTTGAATTCGTTTATCAATAATAATTTTGACATTATGAAATTTGTTAATCTCTTGACTGGTTTTGTAAGCCCTAATTAGTGGAGAAGAATAAATAATATCTATTTTTATATCTTTTAGCATATCAGCAACTATTTTTGCTTGCACAATTCCTTTATCATTAAGCGGACTGTCCAGTTGACCTTGAATGATACCTTTTAAATTGCTGTCGGTCTCGCCATGTCGCACAAATAATATCATATCAATACTCCTTTTTTAATTTTTATTAATTGTCAGAAAAAATTCCGACAAGCGTCAGGGTTGAAACTACCGCAGTATCACACCTAAGTATTCGAGAACCTAAAGAAAATGATTTGGCTCCTGCTTCAATAAGTTTATTTGCCTCATCTTCACTAAATCCACCTTCGTTTCCTATAACAACTGCGATATTTTGTTTATCCTTGACAAGATTTATATCAAATTTATTGTTTTTTTCATGTTCATTAGAAAAAATTATAACATCAAATTCTTTGATTTTTTCAATAACCTCATCAAAATTTATCAAACTTACATCAATTAGCTTTGATCTTTCACATTGTTTACAAGCAGAGTAGACTTGGCTTTTAACTCGTTCTTGTTTTAAACTTTTCATCTGTGTATTTTTGCTAGTAAAAAAATATATTTGATTGACACCTAGCTCTATTGCCTTTGGCAAAATATTATCAATATATTCTTTTTTAGGAAGCATTTGAAATAACACAATATTGCGTTTAGGAAGGGCTAAACATAGTGTTTTAGAGTCTATTTGAAGAATGCAATTATTTTTATTTATTTTTTTAATAGTGCAGTGATAATCAAATTCATCATCAACACATGCAATAAGTTTTTCGCCCTCTTTCATTCTAAGAACTTTTTGCAAATGGAAAGATTCACTATTTTCTAAAATAATAAAATCGCCCTCTTTTGTTCCAAAAAATCTTCTCATAAAAACCTCGCACGATAATTATAACAAAATTTCATAATAAGTCCAAATAAACACAATAAAAACTATTCCCAAGTGAGTATTTATATTTTTTTGTTTTTAAGCGAATATATTTAACTTTTCTGAGTAAACTCTGTATTATAAAGGTAGAGTTTGTAATAAGGAGGGAAAGATGAAAACAAATTCAAAATCTTTAAAAGTAGTGATTACTACAATTGCATTAGTTTTTGTGGTTTTGCTATCTAGCTTAATTTTGACAGCTTGTGGCGGAGGCGAAGAGGATACACATTCTACTTATACTTTTGAAACAGATATTCCAGAAGAAATAACAGTAGGAGAGACACACAACTACAATATGACACTAAAGGCTGACGAGGTAAGAGAAGAAGGTTATGCTCATGTGTTAATTCAAATAGAGCTTAGCGATACTGAAAACGTTGACATTTTTGCTACCGACTCATTACAACAAGAGTACAATTTAGCTGAAATAGGCTATTGGGGACCACCAACAGGTTTTGAGATTACTCCTGATTATAGTGCAACAACACCGATCAGAGTCGTTATAAGAGAAGCTGGCTCTTATACAGTAACACTTAAACTTATAGACCTTGATAATGACAATGCAGTTATTACAGAGCAAACAAATACTTATACTGCTGTTGTTTAACAGGTGTTTATTTAGCTAACAAATATTTTTATAATAGTTATTATTTCAGATTAAAAGCGGAGATATTTTATTGTATCTCTGTTTTTTAAAGCTTTTTTGCGGGAAACTATAAGCAGAAAGTTTATTCCAATAAAATTATAAATGGAAAATAATATATTAGCTGGTAAATTAAATAGTAAATTTTTGTAATTCGTGAAAAAATTTTTAAATTACTTGACAAATTACCAAGTGGGGGTTAAAATAAATTAAAGCATATTATCTGAGAGATATCATGTATCATAATTTAAATTTAGGTTAAAATAAAATAAAAATTTCAAAAAATTATGCAAACATAAAAATTTCTTCTAGTTTGCAAAAATATGTGAGTATTCAACTAGTTAGTAATATCTAAATATTTCAGAAGCATCTTTAATTAAAAAGGAGAAATATGAAAGGTCTAAGAATAAAACTTTTTAGTAGTATAGCAATATTTGTTTTGTTACTTATGCTGATAATAGTAGGCGTATGGGCAACAACACCCCCACAGGCTATAAATATCAGTGGGGATGTTGTCTTTTCGATTGATGACAGAACATTGTATATTAAAAATATACGAGTTAGGGAGGCAAATGATTTGCAAGGAGAAGGTACAACGATAGATGATTTTCAACCTGGGTTTATTGATGGGGCGATATCTATTGATGTAGGAAGTGACTATGTAGCAACTACAAGTTTTACATTATACTTTGACATAGTTAATACCTCAAATATTACATATGAAGCATCCACAAGTTCTGTTATATCAAATGCACATGTATCAGCAAGCGGAGTGATAAATGGCGATAGTGCTACTCTTTCAAATGTAGCTAACGAAGAAATTTCAGGCATAATTGCCTTAACTATCACAGTGGATACTGCAAGTAACATATCCTTAGATGGCATTGTAATAAATATAAATGAGGTCTAATAAAAATATACTAGTAATAATAAAAATACAAATAGTGGTTTGAATATGGATACCCATACAAAACCACTATTTTTTGTATAAAGTATTAGCATTAAAATCAATGTTCTGTCTATATCCTATTTTTATTCGCAAGATATCCTGCAAAAAAATAGAGCAAATTGTTGCAATTAGGACGAAACATATTGCTGGGCATACTTTGAGGACAAAAGGGCAGATTGTGGCAACCAGGAGTGCAGGGGAAAGTATTATCTGGAGGGCAATGCCAACTAGGCGGACAAAAACAATTTTGGTTACAAGAGGTCTGCCAGTTGCCCCTACAGGAACAGTTGCACAAGTCTACAAAACTTCCCATTCTATAATTTGTATTTATAATCATTTTCTCTCCTATTTTTTATTTATCAATAAGTCATACTAAATTGATTAATTTAATAAATTATTTTATGATTGTTGTACTATTTGCCGTTATAGGCAATTTCCTTGGTTCTGGTTTTATCAGTGGCAAAGAGATAGCTGTATTTTTTTCAAGATTTTCCAGTTTGTCATTCTTAAGTATTCTGTTAACATTTTTTATTTTTTGGGGTGTAGTATTTTTAATTTTAAATAAATGTGATAGTATATTAAACAAGCTTTCTCAATCTAACTTCTGTGCGGTTATAAATATTGTAATTTGTCTTGTATTTTCTTCGTCAATGCTAGCTGGCATATCCAATCTTTTAAAAGGGGAGGCTTTATTTGCAAATTTATTTATTTTTTTAATAATAATGTTAATCTGCATAATTATTATCAAACAAGGCTTAGGTTTTTTAAATAAAATAAATAATTTATTAATTCCAATTATGTTTAGTGTTTTTTTTATAATTTTATGTTTAAATATTTCTCCATTACCATTAAACCTTGTTTTTTCAAAAGAGTATCTCACTTTTCCCTTATACAGCCTTCTTTACGTAATATTAAACACCTCAAATGGTTGTGTTTTAATTGCATCTTTAGGGAAAAGTCTTTCTAAACGCCAAAAAGCACAAGTGTCTTTTTTATCAGCACTCGCGCTTATGCTAATTTTATTGTTTGTTAATATTATTTTACTTCAACATTCTTCTCTCATTTATGAGGATATGCCATTTTTATCATTATTTTCAGGTTGGCAGAGGGCGTGCATAAATATTGTAATTTTTATAGGTTGTAGTACTAGTCTTTTTTCTTTTGTTTATACATCTTCTTTATCTTTTAGAGGGCTGTGCAATAATGAATTTTTAATCTTTTGTATAAGTGTATTTTTGCCAGCACTACTCAGCTTTTGTGGTTTTTCATTTATTGTGTCCTATCTTTATCCATTGATAAGTGTTTTGGGCTTATTTTTGCTTTTTAAGTTGCTATGGTCTGATAAAATACACTATCAAACGAAAAATGTTAATCAAAAATTAAAGAAAACAGATGATATTTAATTTTATTTATCTTTTATACTTTTTCTCAAGCGGACTGACAAGAAAGTACATTCCAGCAGCTAGAATACACAGCAAGGTTATGCTTGCCATAACTATGTCAAGTTTAAGTATTTGACTGCCATAGTTTATAAGATATCCTAGACCTGCTTGACTTGAAAGATATTCTCCCATTATAGTTCCCACCCAGCTCATTCCAACATTTATTTTTAAAACTGAAGTAAATTCAGGAAGGGCATTTGGCAGGATTAACTTAAAAAGAATTTGAAATTTATTAGCGTGCATTGATTTCATCAACAGTATTTTATCACTATCGCAAGAAATGAATGCATTTAACATGGATATAGTGGTTATCACGATACAAATTAAAACGCACATTACAACAGTTGCACTACTACCCGAGCCAACCCAGAAAATAATCATAGGACCAAGAGCTATTTTGGGCAAACTATTAAGAATAATTAAATATGGTTCCATTATCCGTCTAAGTTTTTCACTCCACCAAAGAAGTATAGCAATTAATACCCCAAGAAGAGTGGCTATAATAAAGCCAATAATAGTTTCATATAGCGAAGTCCAAATATGGATCCACAGGTTGCCATCTTTTGCAAGATCAACAATTGTTGTTGCAATTCTTGATGGGCTAGAAAAGAAAAACGGGTCAATTACGCCAAAATCGGCTAGTAGTTGCCAAATTCCTAAAAAGAGCACGAATATTGTGATTTGCCAAAACAAGACTAAAATTTTATCTTTTTTAATTTTTTTAAGATATTGCTTGCGGGCATTTGAATAGGATATAATTTTATTTTTGTTTTTGCGTTTCATTAGACAAGATTTCTCCAAATCATTTCAAAATATTTGCCAAACTCTTTATCCTCACGCTTAGCAAGTGGCGTTGTACCTTGAAAGGATAGGTCTACAATAGTTTTTACTTTAGCCGGTCTTTTTGTTAAGATTATGATTTTGTCAGACATACTTAATGCTTCTGATATATCATGGGTAACAAGAAGAGCGGTTTTTTGTTCGCTTTTTATAATATCGTAGACGTCATCACATACTTTAAGCCTTGTCTGAAAATCAAGAGCAGAAAATGGCTCGTCAAGTAGCAGAAGCTCTGGTTCAAGTACAAGCGTGCGAATCAAAGCGACTCTTTGACGCATACCGCCACTTAGCTGGCGAGGTTTTTTGTTTTTGAAGTTGTAGAGGTCGTATTTTTTTAGAAGTTGTTCGGCAAAAGCAAGACGGTCAGGTTGTTTATGCTTTTTTTGAACTTCAAGACCAAGTATTATGTTTTGCCAAATTGTTCTCCATTCAAAAAGGTGGTCTCTTTGAAACATATATCCTATACGACTATCATTTTTTGTTATAGCAGTACCATTCAAGGAGATACTTCCTTCTGACGGAGTTAGCAGGCCTGCGATCAGTGAAAGGATAGTGGTTTTACCACAACCGCTAGGACCTACTATTGAAGAAAAATCTTTTTCTTTTATTGAAAAAGATATTTCTTCTAGCGCATTAATTTCACTTTCTTTTGTCTGATAGAAGTATTTAACTTTATCAAGCTCCAGTAAATTTTTCATTAGTAAAACCTCTACAATATCAGTTTAGCTATATTTTTTATCAATTGTGACGAAATTTTAAAAAAAGTTGGCAGTTACTATTGCTTTTCGCAATTCAAGGAATTTATAATCTAGTCGAAAGTTGAAAAGGGAGCGAAATGGAAGAAGACGAGATAAGACAGGCTTTGCTAAAAAAAGCTTTAGGTTATGATGTGAGCGAAGAGCTGAAAGAGTTCTCCTTTAATGAAGAGGGAGAAGAGATAATCTCAAAAAAGAAGGTAACAACAAAGCACTTTGCTCCAGATATTTCAGCAATAAAGCTTTTGCTTGATAGGTATTACAAAACTTATTCTGATATAGTTTTGTCGATGTCTGATGAAGAGCTGGCAAAAGAAGAGGAGCGACTTATAAAACTTTTAAAAGAGGAGGATAGTGATGGAAATACTTGAGTGCAAACATTTAACAAAATGTGATTTCTATGGTTGCAAAAATCTAGCCAAATATTGTTTTACAACTAAAGGAATCATTAAAAGGGATTTGTGTTTTTGTGAAGATTGCCTAAACGGTATGTACAAGGAAATTGCTAAAATGCAAATTCCAAAAGGGACTGAAAGTCCATTTAGATTAAATAAAAAGACGAGGAAAATACAATGAAAAATAGTCAAAATCAAGAAAAGATAGTAAAAGAAGTCCTTGATGACTTTAAACAAAGAGCTGAGGCAAGAAAGAACTTTGATCTGATCTGGCAAATCAATATGAACTTTTTAATGGGTAATCAATATTGTAATGTGGGGTTTGGCGGACAAATCGAAGAAATTGATAGGCAATATTTTTGGCAAGAAAGAGAAGTGTATAATCATATTGCACCCGTTTATGATATTAGATATGCCAAATTATCTAGAGTTAAGCCAGATATCAATGTTATACCAGCAACAAACGATGAAAGGGACAAACAGACTGCAAAGGCTTCAAAAAAGATATACAAATCTTTAAAAAACAAACTTGAGATAGAAAATAAGATAAATCAAGCTATAAAATGGTCTGAAGTTTGTGGTACAGTATTTTATAAAGTTGGCTGGAATAGCAAGCTTGGACAAACTGTTGGCGTAGATGAAGAGGGCAACAAAATAAAAAGTGGAGAAGTAGAATTTAGTGTTGTATCACCTTTTGAGATTTATCCTGATTCGCAAGTAAATGAAAGTTTGCGTGATTGTCAAAGTATTATACATGCAAAAGCTTACACAGTTGAACAAATTAAAAATATGTATGGAATAGAAGTTAAAGGTAGCAAGATAAATACCTTTGCTTTAGACAACGTCTCAGTGGGAATTGGAGGTTTAGGCTTTAATGGCACAGCTACCAAGGTAATAGAAACAACTAAAAATAATAGTGCTATAGTTATTGAAAAATACATACGCCCAAATTCAGAATTTCCAAATGGCAGACTAATAATAGTAGCGGGAGATAAACTTGTTTATGATGGAGAACTTCCTTATCTTTGTGGAGAAGATAAAACTAGAGATTTTCCGTTTATCAGACAAACGAGTATAGAAGAGCCTGGCTGTTTCTGGGGGTCTAGCGTAATTGAAAGATTAATCCCAGTACAAAGAGCTTTCAACGCTGTAAAGAACAGAAAACACGAATTTATAAACAGATTGTCGCTAGGCGTTTTAAGTGTAGAAGATGGATCGGTAGATCTTGATAACCTAGAGGAAGAAGGTTTGTGCCCTGGAAAAGTTTTGGTATATAGACAGGGCTCTGTAGAACCAAAATACCTCCAAGGCGAAACTTTACCAGCAGGACTTAGTGATGAAGAGGATAAATTATTAGATGAATTTAATAAAATTAGCGGTGTCAATGATTTATTAAGTGCCAGCACAATTTCTTCAAACATAAGTGGAAATGCTTTAGAGCTTCTTATAAATCAAGATGAAACAAGGTTAAATGCATCTATTGAAAGCATTAAATTTGCTTGCAAAGAAATTGCCAAAAAAATTTTAAGACTATACAAACAATATGCAGTTTTCCCAAGAATTGCAAAAATAATAGGCGAGCAAGGGCAAATAGAAATGTTTTACTTTTCATCCTCAGATATCTCGAGTGATGACATAGAACTTGAAAATCAAACGGATGGAGCACAGACATTGACTCAAAGACGAGATATGATTTTCTCTCTGCTTGAAAAAGGAATTTTTCAAGATGAAAATGGAATGCTTACCAATAGAATGAAGTGTAAAATTTTGGAAATGCTAGGGCTTGGCATTTGGGAAAATGCACAAGATGTTAATGAACTTCATCTTAAACGTGCAGATAAGGAAAATATAAAGATGCTAAAAGGCGAGCATATTGACATAAGTGAAATAGATGACGATAAATTGCATTTGAATGAGCATATTGCCTTTATGCTTGGCGAAGATTTTGAAAAGGCAAAAACTAAAAATGCTAAGCTTGAAAAAGCTTTCTTAGAGCATATTCAAAAACATAAAAAGAAAATGGAGGGTTAAAAATGGAAAACAGAGAACAACCAACAATGGAACCGGCAACGACTTTAGATAAAGTGAATGAGGATAGGGCTGTGAGTGATGTTGGCTCTCAAGGGCAACTTGGTAAATTTAAAGATGTAGATTCGCTTCTTACGGCTTACAATAATCTTCAGGCAGAATTTACTAGGAAATGCCAACTTTTGAAGTCAATTCAGAGAGATAAAGTTGATGAAGATAAAGACAATGTATCAAAAAATGAAGAAAAAATGGCAAATAATGACGTGAATTTTGACGAAAATAACAAATTATCTCAAAATGAACCAGTGGATACATTAGAAGAAAATAATCTTGAAAATAAAGAAGATTACCTTCAAAATCTTAATCAATTCCTTGAAGAGAATGAACTTGCAAAAGATTACGCAGAGGAGATCAGTTCTTATCTGCAAAGCAAACGGATTAAAAACCCATATGAGGACGCTTGGGCTAATGTGGTTCTAGACCATATGAAGTTTCAGCAAAGCGATCCATTAGTCAGTCAATATGTACTAACAAATCAAGATGTAAAAAATAAGATTATTGAAAATTATTTAAATGAACTTGCAAATCAACAACCACCACATATAATATCTTCACAAGGCGGACATAGGGTGTCAGGAGTTTCTCCTGATAGCCCTAAGACGCTTGATGAAGCTAAAAAAATATTAAATAATATGTTTAGTTAAAAGTGCGTTGTTAAAAATAATTTTATGATAAAAAATTTTGCATCAGTTTTAAAAATTAAAAAAGGAGAAAAAATGGTAACTTTACAAACAGCTGAAAGTGCTCTTAAAAATGTTTACCTTGGTGTAGTAGCTAACCAGTTAAATGTAAACGCAAATCCACTTTTAGCAAGAATCAAACACTCAAGCAAAGATGTTTGGGGAAAAGAAGTAAGAAAACTTGCTCCCTTTGGAATAAATGGCGGAGTAGGTGCTGGAAGTGAAGACGGAGCTCTTCCAACTTCTTCTGGCAATGGCTATGTTCAGTTTATAGCCGAACTTAAAAACCTTTATGGGAAGATAGAAATTTCTGACAAAGCAGTTAGAGCTTCGGTAAATAACATCGGTGCTTTTGTTAACCTTTTATCAGATGAAATGGAAGGCTTGGTTAAAGCAAGCTCTTTTAATCTTGGCAGAATGTTGTATGGAGATGGCACAGGCCTTCTTGCAACTGCCTCTAGCCAAAACTCTACAACAGTTACTTGTGATAAAGTAAATAATTTAATTGAAGGTATGCTAATAGATGTTTATAACAACACAACTAAGGTTAACAGTGCACCTTTAAAAATTACTTATGTAGATAGAACAAACAAAACTTTTACATATGAAACAAGCTCTGCTGTAACAATTGCGTCTGGTTACAAATTTTATGTACAAGGCTCAAAAGATTTTGAAATATCAGGACTTGGTAAAATATTTGACAATAGTCAAACTTCAATTTACGGAGTAAGCAAAACCGATTATCCTTGGCTTAAACCTTATACAAGCTCAACTTCTCAAGAAATTTCTGATATATTAATTCAACAGGCAATTGATTTTCTTGATATGAATGTTGATTCTCAGATTAACTTCATTACTTGCTCAAGTCAAGTAAGAAGAGCATATCAAGAATATCTTGGAGCATACAGAAGAAATATTGACGTAACTGAACTTGAGGGAGGGTACAAAACCATCACTCACAATGGAATTCCTGTAGTAGCTGATAGATTTGTTGACGATGATACAATGTATCTTTTAAACACAAATGATTTTACAATTCATGAGCTTTGCGATTGGAAATGGCTTGAAAGCGAGGATGGAAGAATTTTGAAACAAAATCAAGGATATCCTACCTACAGTGCAACGCTTGTTAAGTATGCTGAGCTTATTTGTGATAAGCCATGCGGGCAAGCTAAGATTTCTGGCATTAAATCTACTGTAACAAATCCATTTACAAGCAATATTACTGTAAACACAGGATCAGAATCACAAGGTTAAAACTAGATAAGAGGCAAAAATATATTTTTTGCCTCTTTTATCTAATTTTTGGAGGTTATTTTGGTAAATTATCAGGAAATTAAGGATGACGTCTATTATATAAGTGATAGGCTTAAGGAAATAGATGAAAGTTACTACGTACTTTATAATTTGTCTAAAAATTGTTACGAGGTTCATTCATCACTGCAAAAAAATAGTTATTGTTTTGTTGTCCCTTTTGACGAACTTGATGAGCGAACACTTGCCTTTGCCAGAAGAACAAGAAGTGATAGGCGGGATAAATTAATTGAAGAGATTGAAAAAAATAACGAAGAAGTATATAAAAAACAGATTAAACAGCAAGTCAATTTGCTGAAGGAGGCAATATGTTAGTAAAAGATATAATAGTTCTTGCCTGTGATTTTACAGAGAATGAGGAGCTTAAAACAGCACTTGAAAATAACACAACTTTAACAGATGAGCAAAATTTAGTATGCGAAAATCTTGTTAAATGTTTTAATTTAATAAATAACGAGATAGCAAGTGAGTATATTCCTATTATAAAAATTGAAAGTGTAAAGCCTAGCAATTTTAAAGTAGAATATAGTAACTTAAGCTCTCCTGTGCGTCAGATAATAATGGTCAAAGATAAGTATGGACGAAAAGTGAAATTTAAAGCTTATCAAGATTATATGATGGCTTTTGCAAATGAGGTTGAGATTACATATCAAGCGTATCCTACCGAGCTTTCACTTTCAAGTCAGTTTGAAACTACTTTGCCAGAACGACTTTATGCCTATGGAATAGCTAGAGAGTATTATTTCATTCAAACGTTATTTGATGAGGCAAATATTTGGGAAGAGCGCTTTAAAAATTCCCTGCAAGTATTGTCTAGGAAGGGGAGTGAAGTTAAAATTCCTCAAAGGGGGTGGATTTAGTGTTTTATAAAAATACATTAAAAACGCTTTCAACAAAAGAGGAAGAATTTGAATATTTGCTTTTTGATGAGCATACTTCTACCCTTACCGATGAAAAACAAAAGGTCGCAAGTGGAAAAACAGTTTATAATTTTAGGACAGGCGATGGAGACTTAAAGCCAGGATATGGTTTTGAAGATATCAAGATGCCAACTTCTTATACAGATCTTGATAATGAAACGGTTATCACTTTGCGTGGAACACAAGCTAAGGCTATTTGGAAAATGAAGTGGTATAACTATAACGAAGAGGTAAATACATATTATCTATTTTATTATAATGATGAGGGATATATCTGTTATGATAATCTATTTAGCGAAAGATATTATCCTTTTATTATACCAAATGACTTTACTCAAACCCCTTATGGAATAAATTATCGAGTAAATTCACAAGATTTATTTTTGTTATCTGGAGAAGGAGAAAATCTTTTAGTTATATCAGGCAATGGCAATGAAAGTTATGACACTGTGCCAATTATAAAGTCTTGCTGTTCGCATTATGGCAAACTTTTTGCAATTACTGCGTCTGAAGATAGTCAACTTATTTATAATGAAGATGTGGATATTACAAATTGGACTAATGAAAAAACTGCGAATCTTGATTTTAATGATGAAAGAGGGGTTTTAAACAGAATTATCTCTTATAACGACTATATCTATGTATTTAGAGATTATGGTATAACACAACTTTCAATTTACGGCTCGGATGATGATTTTGCTATCAACCATATATATCTTTCAGATAGTTATATTTATCCAGATTCAATTGCTCAAAGCGGAGATAATGTCTATTTTTTAGAGAGGTCAGGCTTAAAATGTTTTAATGGCTCTTCTGTAAAAAATATTGAGCTAGGATGTGAAAAACTTTTATCAGCTTTTAATCAATCTAAGTGCTGGGCAACTTGCTTTGAAGGGAAGTATTATCTTGCTTGCAAGTGCGACTTTGCTGATGGACAGCAGATAGGGTGCGAAAGCTATAACAACGGTTATGTAAATAATGCCTTGCTTGTTTATGATATAGAAAAAGAGCATTTAGATATTCTGCGAGGAGTAGATATCAACCAAGTGCTTGCATTAAATAATCCATATAAATCAAAACTTGTAGCTTGTTTTAATAATCAGTATATTGGAAAAATTGGACAACTCACAGAAGATGGAAAGCTTTTTGGTAACAGCTTAGGGGGATATTGGAAAAGCGTTAAAACTGACCTTGGCTATCATAACAAAAAGAAAAGAATTAAACATTTTTCAATAAAAGCAAGTGGCAATGCTGAAGTTACAATATCTAGCGAAAAGGAAAGCAAAACTTTTAATATTTTGCCAAAAGACAAAATACAAAGGATTAGAGTTAATATTTCAGGCAATGAATTTGAAGTGAAGATTATGACAAGTGGTCAGGCAAACATAAGTAATTTTGTTTTAACTGCAAGTGTAAAAAAATGAAAATAATCTATCAAAACAAAATTAGACTGATTAATAAGACTTTGCTTACAGAAGAAGAAAAGATTTTCCAAGAAGTTCTCAATTTAATCAAGAAGGAGAAGGTTTAAAAATGGATTTCTGGTCAGAGCTTATAAAAAGTATTGTCAGTTATGGGGTATTTGCGATGCTCTTTGTGTTTCTATTTTTCTATCAACTTAAAGATAGCGAGAAAAGAGAGCAATCATACAGGGAGACTATTGAAACGCTTGCTGAAAGTTTACAGATTGTTAGTGATGTTAAAGAAGAGCTTGATAAACTTATTGAGCTTACCAATGAAAATTTAAATAAATTATCAAATCATATTGATAAATGTAAAGAGAAAACAGAATAATTTTCTTAAGCAAAAAAGGAGAAACAATGGATAAAAGATTTAAATCGTATAGTTTTTGGACTGCTCTAGCTGGTGCTGTTGTGGTTTTTCTAAACGCTCTTGGCGATTGCTTTGGCTTTTCGATAGATAATGATCTGGTAAGTGGGCTAATAATGGCTTTTGCTGGAATACTGGTAGTTTTTGGTGTGGTTACGATGCCTAAAGAAAATGAAGATAAACCTCAAGAAAGTGACAAAACCACCTCTCAAGAAGATGACAATACAAGTGATGAACAAGAAGAAAATTTAGATAACTAATAAGGGCTATTCAAAGAAAGCCCCGCCTTAAAAAGCGGGCAGAAAGTTTGCACTTTCTAAGCAAAGAACGATATCGTTCTTTGCTTGCTTTCTTTGAATAGTTTTTTATTTTTACAAAATTCTTAACATATAAAAAGATGATAGATGCAAATAATTTAAATAAAATATAAACTTTTCTTTAATTTTTATTATAAAAAAGGTATAAAATCCTCTATTTATTACATTTCGACAAGTTACACAATGCATTTTTTTAAAAAAGTATTGTATTTTTGTAAAATATGTGCTATAATGCTAATAGGGGGAATGGAAATATGAGAAATGGGGATTTAAAATCAAATGAAACGTATAAATTTGGTTTTAAAAAAAGATTAGTTATTGCATCATTAGCTTTGGCATTATTTACGGGAAGTGTTGTTGGTCTTACTAGCTACACTACAAGGCATATTGATCCAGTCAGCTCAGTAACGGAAGGCTTTGGTATAACAGAACAAGTGCCTACTACAAGTCAGACAACTGTTGAAGTGACAACAACAAATAAACCTACAGAAACTAAACCAGTAGAGACGGAGGATAATCAAAATAACAATGAAAATCCTGGCGAAATAGGTAACCAAGGCAACAACAATCAAGGCAATCAAGGCAATCACAATCAAGGCAACAACGAACAAGGTGGCGAGGCAGGCAACACACCTTCTGGCTCGGGCGAAAATAATCAAGGCGAGACGATAGAACATGACTTGCCACAAACGCTTGATGAGCTTTTTGCTCCAGGCAATGAAGAATATGTAAATATTTTAGCAAAATCGTTAAATGATAATTTATATAATAAAATGGTTTCAAAAACAATGTCTCCTGATGTCGAGAGTGTAAGAGACGCAAGATGGGAACTTATCAGTAGTGACGGTGTAAACGTCGATAAGATCAGATTGTTTGCAATCAATGACGTCAGAGAAGGATCAAGTGAATTTCTAGTTACGAGTGTTGCACTAAGCACTCCGTTAACTATTAAAGAATTGATGTATCCTGATCCTGAGGAATTTGAAGCCATTTTTTCAAATACAAAATCTAATGGTGTAAAATATAGGATGGAGCATGTACTTTCATATAATCCAACAGTTCAAGGTACTAGAGATGAACTTATTAATGCTATTAATGCAAAACTTATGGAAGATGGAGTGATTCATCCAGTCGATCAAGATACACTAACAATTTTTGTAGAGGAAGGTGTTCACGTAATACCAGGGATGGGAACTACTAGAGAAATTATAGTGCTAAATGTTAATGACAATTTTATAGAAGAAGTTAACATCAACATACAAGAAAATCAATTAAACAACAATGACCAAACTTTAATAGAAAACTTAAATAAAGGCAATTACATTGATGTAGGTAACTTGCAAGTATATATAGAATGTTCGCCATATGTTTTTGATAATCAGACCTCACTTATAACCGGCGAAGTCATTGAAATGGATGCAGGCGGACTTGGGCTAGAGTTTTAACATAAAATATAAAAAGGAGCGAGAAAAATCGCTCTTTTTTGATATAAAATACTATAAAAAGTTGTTTTTTGTTAAAAATTCGGTTAAAATATTAATATGAAAAATAAGCTTTTCTTTAAAATATTGACTTTTTGTATGATCTTGTGCTTTGCCTTTATTAGTACAGGCTGTCTTGGGCTGTCACGAGAAGATTATGAAAACTTTGATGATGAAGCACTTGAAGAGTCAAAGATTATAGATATGTATGGTACAAAGGTTCTTTATCGTCCAGATGAATATGATTATGACGTTGGTTCAGGCGCTACAGAAGGGGAGACCAACAATTATTATGGTGCTTACGCTTACCATATATTAGCTTCATTGTTTGATGTATATGGTTTGACTTACAGTTTAACAGTAACAGGGTATGATGACTTTATAGGTTACCTTCCTAACTTTAATGAAGAAAATTTAAGCTATCTATATGACAGTATCCGTTATCAAGTAGATAGCGTGGGCAGAGTTACTTTAACGCAAAAGGTAGAAGTTGACCAGCAAGGTAATATAATAAACTATCTCGATCAGCCTGTTGCAATTGCAGACAGTGGCGGTGCTCCTTATTATATTTTGGGTGCTGATACTCTCGTTAGGTGGAATTGGACACTTGCTCCAACTTCTAACACATCAACAGAAAATTTAAAGGCTTATGCTTATAATGGAGAAAATACCCAAGTAGGCAACGAAGATAGTGTTCCACTTGTTCAAGGGGGCAGGGTATACTTAAATAGTGATGAGCTACCTTCCACTGCAATTACTAGTTATTATGCACGTGATTTGTTGTTTTCATCAACACTCTATGAAAGTATCTATCTTTCTTCTAATTTGGATACTGCACTTGCTCCAAGCGACCAAGAGGCGTATTCTGATTATGTGAGAGCACTTGAGTATGTTATCTATTGTTATGCTGTTGACTTAGAGCCTGGAGAGATTTATGTTACAATAAATGACGATTACACCTATGATATAGAGGTGCAAATCAATGAAAATTATAGAGGGTCTGTAGAAGAGGCTCTTGAAGTTGCAAGGCAGACCTTTATAGAGCTAGGAGCTTATGTTGGGCTTGTGGATAGGCAGATAGAAAATATAGAACAATGGATTCTTAATAATATTATTGGTGCAACTGTTCTCGAGGCTGATGACACCTTTACAAATTATACCTCTGGGGTTATTGAATATCTTGTTGTTGACGATAATGGCGACTATGTGCTTAACGATAAGGGGGATGAATTGGTGGCGGGTTATGGCTTTGGTCAAGCCTCGTCCTCAGAGTTTATTTTAGGAAGAGATTATGCCACAGCTGTCGAGAACATTGTGACCGATGTATGCAACAACGTAACGATAGGCAATGTGGATGGCGAGGATGTAACGATAGACAATCGCTTCCCTGCCTCAAGTATTATGGAATATGCTGGCAATACCTTTGTTATAGGAGATGACTCAAACTTTGTCGCTCCAGGCGAGGGAGATTTAAATGAGCTTGGCTGTATTCTTCCACTTGAATATCAGTCAGTGGTGCTTATGCTTGACCGAGAAATCTATCTTGACGGAATTAGGATTGCTTTTAAGTATGATGCCGACCTTGATGGAACAGAAGAGGGCGTTTATGATCCAAGCAAATATATTGATATAATTGTAGACTTAAATTATTACAATAGCCAAACAAGGCAAAGGCAGGTGCTAGCCTCTAAGCAAATTAGGGTGTATGATGGACCTTACGATGCAAGCTTTAGATATGATTATGATATACAAAACCCTGACCCTAATGATTGGCCAGCTGAAGGACCTGACGTGCCTGAAAACTTGCCACGAGATCATACTAGTGTGCTGAATTTTGACAACCTTGGGCAAATTCATATAGGCGAGTTTGATGTTGACATCGGAGAGGGTGCTCTTATGACCGATGTGGGAACGGTGGGCAATTACACCTCAAGGCCTTATGTGTCAACTGAGCCTCTTACGCTAATTGGAACAAGCCGAGTTATCAATTATTATGAGGTGGTTGAGTACGGCTCAAATCCAGAATATGACACCGACCAGCTCCCAGATAGATATACCTATATCTCGGGCAGATTTAAACATACAGCGTTTGGGGGAAGCTGTGATTATATTGAGATAACCTACAAAGTTATAAAGCTAGCAGGCGATACCACCACAAACTATAAGTTTTACACTGGACTTGCGGGCGTTGATTATAACGAAGAGCCTTATGCTTATTAATACAAAAATATAGTTTGCACTTTGCAGGCTATTTTTTGTTGTTTTGACTGGGCTTGCTTATTAAAATTTAATAATTATAAAAAATCGATTGAATTTTGCCTCTCAATTTGATAAAATTATCTATAATGAAAAGTAAAAGGCTGATAAACTTTAGATATTTCTTCTATCCTTTTTTGATGTTTTTGTTTGGTATCATCATCTCAAAAGGGCTTTTTTCTGGCGAAGTGGAAAGTATTATAATCACTTTGCTAGCTCTTGGCACTTTAATAGGCATTTGTGTATATAAAAAATCGTTAAAAATTCTCGCTCTTTTTTTGGCAACCTTTGTGCTTGGTGTAGGCTTTTTCTTTATAGGTATTGCCACAAACAAGGTTAAGTCCTATGACGGCGTAGTTTCGGTTGTTGGTAGGGTAAGTGACGACTTTGAAGAAAGTGATTACTACTACACAGTTATCCTTGACAATGTGAAAATTGAAGGCGAGGCTAGTAAAAATATAAGTGCTACCTTTTCAAAAGGAGCAAACGAGATAAAAATAGGAGATTTTGTCTCCTTTGAAAGTGAAGTGGTCACTCTGCCACTATTTTCTCTTGGCGGATTAAATTCTAGCTTCTACCGAGCAGGAGTGGGCTATAGCACCGAGGCAAGCACCTCTGACATTGTTGTCACAAATGGCTATATGACCATTGATGAGGTGGCAAGGCAGTCCATTAAAACACTTCTCTATCAAAATATGAGCGAGAATAACGCCTCGATTGCCTATGCTGTGCTTTTTGGTGACCAAAATGGAATAAGCTACCAAACGCAGTCAGCCTACAGAGATTCAGGTATCATCCATATTATAACGGTAAGTGGCTTTAATGTGGCGTTTTTGATTGCTATTATCTATTCTTTTTTAAATAAATGCAGGGTAAATCAAAAAGTAAGCTTTATTATTACAGTAATGATTATAATTATATACGCTTATTTCTGCTCCTTTGCACCTTCAGTGCTACGAGCAAGCGTTATGGGAATTGTGATAATGTTAAGCGAGCTGACTGGTAGAAGATATGACCCGCTTAACGCCCTTGGTTTGTCGGGAATAATAATTTTGCTGTTCAGCCCATTGACTGCCTTTGACGTTGGCTTTTTAATGTCAGTGGCGTGCGTGTGCGGAATTGTATTTCTTAACCCTCTATTCACAGCATTGCTTAAAAAATTTATTCCTAAAAAATTTGCACAGTATATCTCGGTGTCTATGTCGGCACAGCTGGCAATCTTGCCCTTTTTAGCAAGTTTTTCGTCAAATCTAAACCTTTTAAATAGCATCGTAAACTTATTTGTCGTACCTATTTTTGTCTTAATCTTTCCTTATCTATTTATCGTTTCCTTTGTTTGTCTGCTATTGCCATCACTCTCATTTTTGCTAGTGCCTGTTGAGTGGGGACTTGTGGTTTGCAAAGTGCTAGCAACTATCTTTGCAAGTACATCCTTACAAGTTGGGCTTTCGCCATGGAATATTACCACAAGTGCAGTCTTTTTTGTAACGCTATTTTTGGCAAGTACGCTATTTATGATAAGTGGTATGGTAAAACTCGAGATTTCCTCAGGACTTATTTTTATGTTAGTCTCGTTAGTCGGTCTATTTACCTTGACTGATAGATTAAACTCTGGCATAATTTACTTAAACTCCTATGGAGAGCAGTGTATACTTATGAAGTCCTCAGAGGGTCACACCCTTGCAATAGGCGATTGTTACATAACCGAAAGGGCACTGGCAAAATATAAGCTAGAGGGCATAGATTTTTATCTGTCCTTTGACAGTATTGATGATAGAGATATCTCTAGACTTGAAGAATATAATATTGCATACTATATATGCCTTGACGGAGATGACTTTCAAGAGGGTTTGACAATAGTGCCGACTAATAGAGAAGTGGAGGCAGGTAGCTTTCGTTTTGCCTATATAGAAATTGAAGAGGGCGTGCTTGGCACTGCTGTTCAGTTTGATGACTTTTCAGTTTTTGTTGCCAGCGGACTTGAAAAGGATTATAATAATGATTATATCTCGTCAGTTATAAATGACTTGTCCTGCGAGCTAGTAATAGAAGAGACTTCTAGCCTTGCAAGTGAAAACTATATCTCAATCTCATCACAAAAAAATAATGTTACAGATTATAACTATATCGATAATGGTAATATGCTTATCACTAAAAAGGACAAACTAATAGTTGCATCTATAGATTAAAAGGAGCTTTAATGAAAACCTTAAAAAACAGACTAAAAGAAAAGATAGAGCCTTGCTATCTACTTCAAGGCGAAGATTATTACTTGTACGAAAAGGCTTTGTCTATGATAAAAAAAAGTTGTAATATCTTAATGCCAGACTTTGACTTTGCAGTGCTAGATGATGAAAACTTTTCTATGAAAGCCCTTATTGACAGTGCTTATATTTTGCCTTTAGGTAGCAAAAGACGGCTGATTTTGGTAAAAAATGTTAGCAAAATATCAGAAAATGATAAAAAATTGTTACTTGAATATCTTTCAAAGCCTACAGATACCACTGTGATAGTTATCTTTGATTATTTGCAAAAGTTTGACTTTGTAAAAAATAGCTCTGCCTTTGTTGATTGCAAACGCTTTGATAAGCTTACAGCTACAGCGGTTATCGTTAAAGAACTTGAAAAATATAACAAAAAGATAAGCAAAGAGGCTCTTGACTGCCTTTTTGACTATTGTAATGGCTATTTGACAAGAATGATGAACGAGCTTGTTAAATTGTCTTTCTATGACCTTGACGATCCACTTATTACCAAAAAACTTGTTGAAAATATGACAGCTAAAGATAATGAATTTGTGGTATATGAGCTTACCGAGGCACTTGGCAAAAAGGATGGAGATAAGGCACTCACAGTCCTTAGTCAAATGCCTAAAGAGGTGCTTGGGCTAATTACAAACCACTTTAGAAGATTGTTTTTTATCTCAACTTCTTCGCTAAGCGATAAAGAACTTGCCTCACTGCTAGGCATAAAAGAATTTGCAGTAGCAAAACAACGCCAGCAAACCAAAAATTTTTCAAAAATTCAATTAAAAAAAATATACGCTTTGCTTGAGCAAGTTGACTATGCTATCAAAAGCGGTGCAATGCTACAAGAAAATGCTATATATTATTTGGTATTATCTATATTGTATATATAGTAATAATTCTTTATTTATAAAATATAATTTTTAGTTTTTTGTGATAAATTTAAAGTTTTACTATTTTTTTATGTATAAATAGACTAATTTTGCAAATATTATCTTAAGGCAAAACGACCGACTACTCCTTGATTTTAACTAGATAATTCAAGCTTTTTATAGGTTTTGCCAAAAAATCAAGCAAAATTTTATCGAAAAATATATTTTTTTGAAAAAATTTTGTCAATTTGTTTGACAAAGCCACTTAAAAGGGAGTAGAATGAAATCAGTTAAAAGGAGGAAAATATGTCGTTAAAAGCAAAACTTGTAACATCAATTTCAGCATTCGCTCTTGTACTTGCATTGTTAATTGTTGGGGTGCTCGCAGCAAGCTCAGTTACAGTTAATATGGGAGGTCAAATTTCATTTACTGCATCAGACGTACATGCTAGAGTTACAATTAATGTTGAAGGTACTGCTGCTCATGATACTACTGATGATGCAACATATCTCTTTACATACGATGCAGACGAAGAAGCTAATGGTGCTACATTAGTCACTGGTAATTCTGCAGATTGGACAAGCAAGAGTTGGACATTTGACGATGCAAGAACTATCACTGTTACTGTAAAAATTGAAAACCTTGATGCTAGTCGTTCAATCGATGTAACATTTGTTGCTCCAGAAGACAATGATACCACAGTAATTGGAGCTAACCTTACTTGCGCTACAACTTCTACTGGTACAAATGTTGCGTCTGCAACAATTGCTGGCAGTGGAGACCTTACTTACACTATGACATTTACAATCACTGATCAAAATGCTAGTGTATCTAACGCTGCTTGGGGCGCTGTATTAACTTTAGCTAACGCTGCTTAAGTTAATAGAGTAAACTAACATAATTAAAATCTGCGACAAGAATCATATAGGATTACCTATATGATTTTTTGTTTACCACTTATTAGATTAATTTGACTGCTAGTTTCTGCAATAAGGGCTAAAAATACAATTAATTTAGTAAATTCGTCAAAAATATGCAAATTTATTTTATATTTTTTGTAAAAAATGCTAAACTAACCTTAGGAGTAATATATGGCAGATGAGATTTTAGATAATCTTGAAAGTGAAGAGCAGGAAGACGAGAAAAAATCTAAGGTAGGTCTTGTGATAGCTTTTATTATGCTTGCTTTTGTTTTGATAATGCTTATTGGAGGCAGTGTCCTGTTCTTTGTTATACGTGATAGAGACCAAGGACAGATAAACATTGAGGGCGATAACATCAATATTGAAGCTGTTGCTAATATTACCGGCATTCCAAATGAAAGTGCTGTAAATGCTAATCTTGAGCGTATTCGTATCAACGCTACTGAAAGCTCGGGGCAAGATTCTTGGAGTGGACTTAATTTAATTTTTACAGAAGAGTCGTCAATTATTACAATAACTATCACTCTATATAACAGAAATGACATCAATCAGCTGGTACTTGATTTTAGAAATGAAACCACAACAACGAGCATAGATTTCAATCAGTTCTATTATATAGACGGGTTAACCAGTACTCAAACACCTATGTTAAATGACCCAAGTCAAGCCAATGTTGTTTATCTAAATCCAGGTCAGTTTGTCACGTTTGTAGTCAATATTTCAATTAAAAGCGGAGCGTCGGTAGTGGCTGACACATTGGATATTGATATTCATTGTAACAATATTGAGCAGTAGAAGAGACGATTAAAAGGAGAGGTTATGAAACCTAAAAACAAAAAGGTTTTAAACATTATTTCAAATGTCATTTTTGTGATTGTTATGATTATTTTGGTATTCTTTATGATATACGGCTTTGGCAGTATTGCAAACAATAGAGTACCATCCTTTTTTGGGCAATCTTATGTTAGGGTTTCTTCTGGCTCTATGTCACAGCCTGTTTATAGTGACCCAAATGACCCAGAAAGTGAACTTATCTCTGAAGGCTTTGAGATCAATCAAATTGTTATGATACAAAGGGTTAATGTTAAAGAGATTGAGATTGGCGATGTGATTGCCTATTATATTTCAAGTGGCATTCAAATTCCTTCTTTTATCGGCACAGAAGAAGAGTGTCTTGATTTTACAACAGGCGAAAAATCTTTTGATACTAAGATTAGGTTCCACCAAGTTGTCAATATCCTATATGGCACTGATGGATATATATATTATCAAACCAAAGGTACAGACAATGATTATGTAGATGGTGGATACACAAGGAGCGACTATGTTGTCGGAGTTTATAAAGAGTCGGCACTTGCTGGCGTTATTCAGTTTATCTCTTCGCCGGCGGGCATTATTGTTTTGGTAGTTGTGCCATCTTGTATCGTTTTGTTTACCCTTTTAATGAGTATTATTGACACTATCGACAAGATGATTAAAAAGAAAAAGGCGGAGGAAGCTTTCCAAGATGCTATTATCAAATCGGTTAATGACAGCAATGTATCAGTAAATACAAAGAAGCCTCAGCCTAGCTCTTCACTTGGCGGACTTACCGAAAGTTCAATGGCTGACTTTGAACGTGAAATGGCTAAGATTGAAAAAGAAAAAGCAAGCAATTCTACTTCCAACCAAAATGCAGTTAGTTCAAGTGGCGAAGCTAAGGAGTACAAAAAGCCAATCATACAACAAGCTCCACCAGCGGAACCGTCAATAACTCGACAAACAACTGAGGTAAAGACAGCTGAAACAAAAGAGGTTAAACCAACCGAAGTAAAAACAGCAAGCTCTAGTCAAAGTGAAGCTTTATCAAAGCAAGCACAAGCTTCTTTCGCTAAGCCTTCGACTGCGACGGGTACAGCAAAAACGACAGCGACCGCTACTAAGCCAGCTACGGCCAAAACAACTTCGTCAGCCACTAAGCCGTCAACTGCCACAAAAACAGCTAAAACAGTAGCAAAGCCAACTGTTGCATCGACCAAGCCAGCAGTAGAAAAGACAACAGAAAAATCTACGGTAGCAAAGTCTAGCAATACAACTTCAAAAACTGTAGCAACCAAGCCTTCTGATAAAACTACAAAGGCGTCTAGCACAAAAACTTCGCAAACTAAGGATAGTACAAATAAATAATTGCAGAATGATTAATATCGCTTTATGATAATATTGCATAGAGCGATATTTTTATTTAAGTGATATTTTATTTGCACTTTTTTTAAAAATGTGCTAGTCTATTATATAAAGAGGAGATCTATGTATAAGCCTATTGTCGCAGTTGTTGGACGACCGAATGTTGGTAAAAGCACGTTTTTTAATAAAATTTGTGGAAAGAGAATAAGTATAGTAGATGATGAACCTGGCGTAACTCGTGACCGAATTTATGCAGACGCCTCTTGGTGCGGACATAACTTTACCCTTGTGGATACTGGCGGTATTGATGAAAAAAGCGAGGATGCCTTTCAAAAGGATATCAGAAAGCAGGCAGAAATTGCTATTGCTGAGGCTGATGTTATTGTTTTTCTTGTAGATGGCAGAGCGGGGGTTACCGCAAATGATGAAGAAGTGGCTAGCATCTTGCAACGCTCTTTAAAACCTGTTGTGCTTGTTGTCAACAAGCTTGACAATTTTGAAATCGAAAATATATATGAGTTCTATAGTTTGGGACTTGGCGATCCATATCCTCTTTCAGTTCTTCAAAGTAAGGGGCTTGGCGATGTTTTAGATGCTATTGTCTCTCATTTTAAAGAGCAAACAGAAAATGAGGATGAAAACATTACTAAAGTAGCAATAGTTGGCAGGCCAAATGTTGGTAAAAGTTCGCTTGTAAATCGACTACTTGGCAAACAGCGGGTGGTAGTTAGCGATAAGGAAGGTACAACTAGAGATGCGGTTTTAGTGCCTTTTAAATACAATAAAAAAGACTATGCTCTTGTGGATACGGCTGGACTTCGGCGTCAGCGTTCGGTAGAAAGGGAGTCGATTGAAGGCTATTCTGTACTGAGAACAATGTCGGCTATTGACGAGGCGGATGTTTCGGTAATCGTGATTGACGGCTCACTTGATTTAATCTCTGAGCAAGATGTTAAAGTGGCAGGCTATGTTGACCAGGCGGGCAAACCAAGTGTTATTGTTGTAAATAAGTGGGATATCAAACAGAAGAGCAAGGATGAGTTTATTAAAATGCTCTCGCAAAGTCTTGCTTTTATGGACTATTTTCAGGTTGTCTTTGTCTCTGCTTTAACAGGTCAAGGTACAG
Organism: uncultured Bacillota bacterium; assembly: GCA_949296805.1. Lineage (GTDB taxonomy): Bacteria > Bacillota > Clostridia > Christensenellales > UBA1242 > Caccovivens. The sequence goes on from CASFPO010000024.1 coordinate 36,709, forward strand.
GTCAAATTATGGAGATGGTGGAGCGGGTGCATCAAAACTCATCTAAGCGAATTACCACAGGTGCTCTTAACGATATGTTGCAAGAGGCTATTTTAAACTACCAACCGCCAGCTCGCAATGGCAAACAGATAAAAATCAAGTATATCACTCAAGCCTCTACCAATCCGCCTACCTTCGTTTTGTTTGTAAACGATGCAAAAGCGTTAAATTTTGCTTATAAAAGATACCTTGAAAATCGCTTTCGGGAGCGAATTGACTTTGCAGGCACACCTATCAGATTTATTTTTAAAGGAAAGGAGGAGGATTGATGGTAGATGCTCTTTACTATATTTTAGTAGCTTTTATATCTTATTTTATAGGCACGGTAAATTTTTCTAAGATTATTGCCTGGTACTTTAGACATAAGGACATTACCAAAGTAGGCAGTGGTAATCCTGGCACTATGAATATGCTTCGCTCCTTTGGTTTTGGGCTTGCACTTGGTACCTTTATTGCTGAGGTGGTAAAGGCTGGACTTACCTGCCTTGTATTTGAGCTTATTTTCCCGCAATATCAAATCATCTACTTCTTCTCGGCTTTGTTTGTCCTTTTGGGCTATATCTTTCCTGTTTGGAGCAAATTTAAGGGCGGAAAAGGTGTTGCTTGCTTTGCAGGTGTCTTTCTGTTTTCACAGCTGTGGTATGTAGCTCTTGGATGGTTTGCTGTCTGCTTTGTACTATTCCTTTTTGTTAATTATGGCAGTGTGATCTCTTTTACTTATATTGGTGGGCTTACAATAGCCTATACCATTTTTGTTTGGGTTGAAAGTGTGCCATATGCCTGGGCAATCACTACGATTTTATGGTTTCTTTATGCTCTTATGTTATTTAAACATAGGGGCAATATCAAACGCCTTATCAATCATACCGAAAGTAAGATTGATTTTAGGGCAAAGATTAAAAAAGTTTTTTGCCATAAAAAAGGCGAAGAGATTATTGATGAAGAGTATGTAAACCAAAAACCAGAAAAAGAAATTGTTGTAGAAGAGGAAAAGGAAAACAATAAAGACAATAAATAAAGTCCATTTTAATGGGCTTTTTTGTTCTATTTGCCATACTTTTATCATACATTATCTTGTGCACAGGAGGGTAAAATTATGGAAAAATTCCAAATTTATGAAGATATAAAATCTCGTACAAATGGCGATATATATATTGGTGTGGTGGGACCAGTTAGAGTAGGCAAATCCACTTTTATTACAAGCTTTATGCAAAAGTTTGTTGTGCCTAATATCGCCGAAAAAAATGCTAAAGAACGCACTATTGATGAACTTCCTCAATCGGCAGATGGCAAAACTATTATGACCACTCAACCGCATTTTGTACCTAATGAGGCCGTAAAAATTAAAGTTTCAAATACAGAGATGAAAGTTCGGATGATCGACTGTGTTGGCTATCTTGTGGGTGGAGTTTTAGGACATACAGAGGACGATAAGCCTAGGCTGGTAAAAACGCCGTGGTCGAAAAAGGAACTTCCATTCGAAGAGGCTGCCGAGCTTGGGACTTCTAAGGTAATAAATGAACATTCGACCATAGGTATTTGCGTTACTACAGACGGAAGTGTTACTGACATTCCTAGAGCAAGCTATGTTGAAGCAGAGGAGCGTGTTATAGGCGAGCTTAAAGCAAGTGGAAAGCCTTTTGTTGTTGTTTTAAATTGCAAAAACCCAAACAATGCCGAGGCAAAAAAACTTACACTATCTCTTCAAGAAAAGTATCAAGTGCCTGTGATTGCATTAAATGCGCAGGAGCTTAAAGAAGAAGATGTTGACAAGGTTATAGAACATATTTTGATGGAGTTCCCTGTTACCACTATTCAAGTTCAAATGCCAGAATGGTTAAGAGCGCTTGACTATAACAGTGAAATTATCTCAGAAATTGCTGGCGAAATGAGACGACTTGGCTTGAGTATGTTAAAATTAAGCGATGCTGAAAAAAGTCAAATTGCTTTTGCTGAGAGTGGCTGTTTTGATCCTATTACAGTCTCGACTATTGATGCTGGCAATGGTATTGTAAAATTTAATGTTATTCCTAAAGAGGGGCTCTTTTATAGTGTGCTTTCTAACGAATGTGGCTATGAGATTAAGGACGACTTTGCTTTAGTAAGTTATATTAAAGAACTTGCTATTGCAAAGGTTGAATATGATAAAATAAAAGATGCTCTTGAAGAGGTAAAACAAACAGGTTATGGCATCGTTGAGCCACGAAGAGAAGAGCTTGAGCTAGGCGAGCCTGAAATAATTAGGCAAGGCAATCGTTTCGGTGTTAAAATTAAAGCCTCAGCTCCAAGTCTTCACATTATGCGTGTCGATGTGGAAACTGAAGTTACTCCTTTAGTTGGAACTGAAGACCAAAGCCAAGACTTAGCAAAGAATTTGGTAGAACAATTTGAAAACGATCCTCAATCAATTTGGGACACAAACATTTTAGGAAAAAGCTTGTTTAATCTAGTTGGAGATAATATTAATTCAAAAATAGTTACTATGCCAATCGAAGCTCAGAAGAAGATGAGAAAAACCCTCTCACGAATTGTGAATGAGGGTAAGGGTGGGGTTATCTGCATACTTCTATAAAACATATTCCAAAAAAGCAACTTGAACTCAAGTTGCTTTTTGTTTTATGTTAAATTAACTTTGTTTTTATCATTAAAGTTGGTATAATAATATTATGAAATACGATATAAATTCTTTAAATGACGAGCAAATTGCACCTCTTAAAAAAATAAAAGGTGCTGTTTTGGTTACTGCAGGAGCAGGTTCTGGAAAAACTAGACTTTTAACTCATAGAGTGGCTTATCTTATCAAAGAGTATAAGGTTGACCCATATAATATTTTAGCAATAACCTTTACTAATAAAGCTGCGGGCGAGATGAAAGAAAGAATAATGAGTATGGTAGAGGGGGCAGACAAAGTTTGGATTTCTACCTTTCACTCAATGTGTGCCAAAATTTTAAGAAGAGACATAGATGTGCTTTATCCTTTTACCAAAGATTTTTCTATCTATAGCGAGAGCGATAGCGAAAAGGTTATCAAAGAGGTACTAGATAGCTACGGTATAGCAGACGATAAGATAAAGAAAGTGGTTGTTAAACATTTGTCAAATTGGAAAAATGGCTCGCAAAGTCTTTCTGAATATCTTGACACTCATAATGATGAATATGATATGCTTAAAATTGGGCAAATTATCAAAGGCTATCAAGAAAGGCTGAAGAAAAATAATGCACTTGATTTTGATGACTTGCTTTGCAAAACGGTGGAGCTTTTTAAAAGCTTTCCTGATATTCTTTCCTATTATGCTAATAGGTTTGAGTATATTTTGGTGGATGAATTTCAAGATACAAACTCTGTGCAGTATGATTTAGTAAAGATGCTTACCTCTGTTCACGGAAACTTGTTTGTCGTAGGAGATGAGGACCAATGTATCTATTCTTGGCGAGGGGCGAATTTTCAAAATATCTTTAAATTAAAAAAGGATTTCCCAGACCTTAAAGTCTTTAAGCTGGAGAGAAATTACCGTTCCACTAGTGAAATCATAAAAATTGCTAATAATGTTATTAAAAATAACAGTGCAAGACTTGAAAAAAATATGTGGACTGACAAAGAGGGCGGGCAAAAGCCAACCCTCTATAATGCTTATGATGAGCGGGATGAGGCTTTGTATGTGGCTAAAAATATATTGCGTTTAAAAGGCGAAGGTTATAATTTTAACGATATTGCGGTTTTGATGCGTATGAATGCTCTCTCTAGAAATTTTGAAGAGGTATTTTTGTCCTATAATATTCCTCATCGAATTTTTGGTGGTTTAAAGTTTTATGAGCGAGCTGAAATAAAAAACGTAATAAGTTACTTAAGGTTGTTTGCAAATCCAAAAGATGATGTTTCGTTCGCTAGAATTATTAACTTTCCTAAACGAGGGATAGGAGAAGGAACTCTTGCAAAACTTAGAGACCTTGACAAAAATAAATCTTTGCTTGAAAATGTGATTTCTGAAAAGATAAAGGACTATCCTTCACTCTATAAAAAATTTCTATCTTTTATAGAAGGATATAATGATGCTATTAAAATTGAGGACAGAGAGCTTTCAAAATTTGTGGAAGGTGTTATAAAAGCTTTTAAAATCAGAGAAAATTATAATGTAAAAGAGGAAGAAAGCTTAAATAGGCTTATGAATATCGAACAGTTTGTATCTTCTGTCAAAGAGTTTGAAGCTTTAAATCCAGACGCTAACCTAACTAATTTTTTGGAGAGTATAACCTTAAGCTCGGATACTGATGAGATTGGACTTTCAGGAGCGGTAACTATTGCAACAATTCATTCGGTAAAAGGACTTGAATTTAAATGCGTGTTTGTTGTTGGGCTTGAAGAGGGGATATTTCCAATCTCTAGAGCATTAAATAGCAACCACGAACTAGAAGAAGAGAGAAGGCTTATGTATGTAGCTTTGACACGTGCAGAAGAAAAACTTTATCTATCTTATGCATCTAAAAGATATCTGTATAAAGAAAGTCAATATCAAACGCCAAGTAGATTTTGTCGGGAAATTGGCTTGCTGTCTTTAGAAAAAACAAATCAAAGCATAAGTCAAGATAGGCAGTATAGTTATTCGTCGAGCGGTCGCAATGGGAATTATTTAGGCAATAGAGAAGCGAATATTTCTCCAAATCAAGCTTATAACAGTTATTATCAAAAGCACAGCTCTATGCAAGAGAATACTTCTCAAGGCAAAACCTATTTTGATAAAGCTTCCATTTTAAGAAAACAAGAAGAAAAGCCAAAACGAGATGTGTCAATCTACAAAATTGGGCAAAAAGTTGAACATCCAAAATATGGTAACGGAGAGATAGTAGATATTTCTCCCGACGGACTTGTGGGAGATATCATTTTTGAAAGTTTTGGTAAAAAGAGTTTGATGCTCGAACTTGCTCCACTGACTATTTTATAACTTGTATTTTTGGCTAAGATTTTGATAAACAAATTTTTTACATTTGACTTAATTTGAAATAATTTATAGTAAAAAGGGTATTTTATGGTAGAAAACACTGAAAAAATTGAAAAAATGCAGAAATTAATCAAGGAGATTGAAAAACATAACTATAACTATTATGTTTTAGATAATCCCACTATTTCTGACAGCGAATATGATAAGTTGTATTACTCTCTTGTAGACTTAGAGCAGGAGACAGGTATCATCTTGCCAAACTCTCCAACTCAAAGAGTCGGAGATAAAGTGCTTGATGGTTTTAAGAAAAAAGAGCATATAGTCAACCTTTATTCACTTAATAAGGTAAGAGATTTTGCAGGGCTTGAGGACTGGGTTAATGATATGCAAAGGGAGGCAAATGGCACTGACTTTGCTGTAGAATACAAATTTGATGGGTTAAATTTGGTTATTGAATATGATAAAGGGCTTTTTGTTTCTGCTATGACAAGAGGTAATGGTATAATTGGCGAAGACGTGTCAAGCCAAGTAAAAACTATAAAAACCGTTCCGCTATCTATTAATTTTAAGGGTAGGCTTTTAGTGCAAGGCGAAGGAATGATGACCAACAAAAGTTTTGCTGAATATAACAAAACAGCAACTGAAAAATTAAAAAATCCTCGCAACGCTGTGGCAGGTGCGATAAGAAATCTTGATGTAAAAGAAACTGCCAAACGCAAGCTTGACTTTTTTTGCTATTCAATTTTACATTGCGAAGGTATAACTTTTAAATCTCAACAGCAAATGCACGATTTTTTAAAGGAAAATGGCTTTCAAACAGGGAATTATTTTAAAATATGTAAAAATGTTCAAGAGATAATACATTGCATAAATGAGGTTGACGTTAACAAAAATAAACTAGATATTATGATAGATGGAATGGTTATCAAGATAAATCAGGTTGAGCCTAGAGAAAAAATAGGCTTTACTGCCAAATTTCCTAAATGGGCAATAGCATATAAATTTGAAGCGCAAGAGGCTACCACTATGCTTAAAGAAGTTGTTTGGCAGGTAGGAAGAAGTGGCAGAGTAACACCTATTGCTCAGCTTGAGCCTGTCGAGCTTGCTGGTGCGACTATCAAAAGAGCAACCTTAAATAATATAGATGACATTCATAGAAAGGGCGTGCTGACAAATTCTAAAGTTTTTGTGCGAAGAAGCAATGAGGTTATCCCGGAAATAATGGGACTGGCAGAAAAATATGACAATTCGCAGGCAATAGAAGAACCTTTGCTCTGTCCATGTTGCAAGAGTAAGTTAGTAAAAAAAGGTCCGCTTTTATTTTGTGAAAATCATTTAGGTTGCAAAGAGCAAGTTGTAGATAGAATAACCCATTTTGCAAGTAGAGAAGGGTTTAACATAGAAGGAATTTCTGAAAAAACGGTATCACAACTATATGATAGATTAAATCTCAGAACGGTTAGTGATATATTTAAAATCAAACAGGATGATTTATTAAAACTTGACAATTTTAAAGAGAAAAAATCAAAAAATATAATAAATTCTATAGAAAATAGTAAAATTATTGATTTTAGCAGATTTATTTACTCTTTAGGAATAAATGAAGTTGGCTCAAAAACTGCCAAAGATTTGGCTAAGTCTTTTAAAAATTTAAACAATCTGCTAAGGGCAGAAAAAGAAGAAATCATAGCGATTGAAGACATAGGCGAAGTTATTGCTGAAAGTATTTTTAATTATTTCAAAGATGAAGGCAATCTTAAAGAAATTGACAATCTTTTTGAAAATGGCGTAAAGATAAAAGAGCTTGAAACAATAACAAAAAATAAAAATATAGAAGGTAAGACCTTTGTTTTGACAGGCACTTTATCAAGACCTAGAGGAGATACGGAAAAATTGATAGAAAGTATGGGCGGAAAAACTAGCTCTTCTGTTTCTAAAAATACCGATTATGTTCTTGCTGGAGAAAATGCAGGCAGTAAACTTGTTAAGGCGCAAGAACTTGGAATAAAAATTATAAGCGAAAATGAATTTGAGCAACTTATAAATAAAGAATAAGAGGTTTTATGTTATACACTAAAGAAGGTAATGTTATAAAGATAAGGGACACGTCGCAGTTTAATATAGAGCATATTTTAGAATGTGGGCAAGTGTTCTGTTTTGAAAAGGTGGAAGATGGGTATGAAGTATTCCCTCAAAATAAATTTGCAAAGATAATCAAAGAAGAAAAGGGCTATCAAATAATATCCAAAGATATAGATTTTTTTGTTAATTGGTTTGACCTTGACAATGATTATAATGACATTAAAGAGCGTTTAAATAAATTTGAAATTATGAACAAGCCCCTTAGATTTGGCTATGGTATAAGAATTTTAAAGCAAGATATATTTGAAACGCTTATATCTTTTATAATCTCAGCCAACAATAATATAAAAAGAATAAAATTAATTTTAAACAATCTACGAGAAAGATTAGGCAAGAAAAATGGAAAATATTATTCTTTTCCAGATTATGAAAGTTTGAAAGGTTGCTCGGAAGAATTTTTTAAAAGTTGCGGAGCAGGTTACAGGTCAAGCTATCTTGTAAAAGTTTTAAAACAAATCTCGCCAGAGGAACTTGAGCAGATGAGAGCTCTTTCAACTTTGCAGTTAAGAAATAAATTGATATCGCTAAGCGGTGTTGGTCCAAAAGTTGCCGACTGTATTCTACTTTTTGGCTATAATAGAGCCGATGTTTTCCCTGTGGACACCTGGATTATGCAGATGTATAATAAAGTGTACCCTCCACTTGATAATCGGGAAATGATTTCAAAAAAGCTTGTAGAGATATTTGGAAAGCTGTCTGGATATGCACAGCAATATCTCTTTTACTATCAGCGGTCCTTTGTCGGCAATAAGAAGTGATTGATTAAAATAAGGTATTTACATAACCCTCAATTTGTGGTATAATGTATTTAGTAAAATATAACAAATTAGAGAGGAATTATGAAATCGTTACTACTTTCAACCTTTGGTACTACAGAAATTGTGCTTGTCTCTGTATTTGGCTCGCTTTTATTGGCAATTTTAATTTATTATTGTTCTGTTCCATTTAAAAGTTTTCTTAACGCACTGTTTTCTGGTTGCTATATTCCAAGTTTTAAGTTGATTAGTATAAAAAATAGAAGGCTTAACACAAAAATGATTGTAAATGCTTTTATTCAAGCAAAAAAATCAAAAATTTTAATATCTTTAAACGAAATAGAATCACTTGTTGTTTCTGGAGGCAATGCGTTAAATGTGATAACCGCAATGAATTTGGCTAAAAATGCTGGACTAAGCCTTGACTTCAAAACAGCATGTGCAATAGAAATTTCTTCCAAAGATTGTCTCAAGCAGGTTAAAGATGCAATAAACTCTCAAGTCGTTGAAATAAATGATATTAGAGGTTTTACCATAGACAAGATGGAAATTGTTGTTAACGCTTCTTGCTCGGTAAAATTAAACTTAAGCAAATATTTGACTGGTCTTGGTCTTGACGACCTAAAAGGTAATATCAGAGCATGGATTATGGAGAATATTTCAAGAACAAAGGATAGTAAGTTGATATTAAACGAACCTAATCAAACCTTGCTTGCAAATTTGGATTTAAGGGTTGTTTGTCAAAAATCAATGTATGAAGTGCTTGATGTTAATATTTTATCAATCACTACTGGCAGAGACTTAAATGCTGAAAATGAAATAAAAATAGCAGAAAAAGAAAAAATTTATGCCCAAATAGAAGCTGAAAGACGCAAAAATGCCGAAGAGATAAAAGAGCTTCAAATGAAGACTAAGACCGAAGAGATGAAAACCGCTGTTCTTCAAGCAGAGGCAGAAGTGCCACAAGCATTATCTCAAGCAATTAAAGAGGGAAGATTTTCGGTTATGGATTATTATAAATTAATGAACCTGCAGGCAGATACAGCTTTGAGACGCTCTATTATCAGCGAAAATAAAAAGCCAATAAATGACGATGAAGGAGATCTGTTGTAATGGATAGTACTTTATTAATAGTTATAATTTGTGCGAGCGTGGTAGTGGCAATCGGTTTACTAATTTTATTGGTCCATAGAGCAAATAAAAAGAGTGCAGAAAAGTTGCAACAAAATATCAATAAATACAAAAAACTAAGTCAACAGGTAGAGATAAATAATAAAGTCACTTTGCCAACTGAAGAAAAAATTGAAACAGCAAAGGAAGAAACTCTAAACAAGGAAGAAATTTCAAACAAAGAAGAAACTTTAAATGAAGTTAACTCTGTAGAAGAGGCTAACACTAATCCTTTTATAGAAGAGTATGTGGACGAGGATGTTTACACTAATTTTCAAAGGGACTATATAAAGAACAAAATCTTATCGGCAAATAAGAACAGAGCAGTTCAACAAGAGAAAACTTACAGCAGTCAAGATGATTTTGAAGAATTTTTAAATGAACACTCCTATTCAAGAAAAATTATAAATCAAGATATTATTGCTAATCTTAAAGACCTTTCTCCTGAAATAAAGGCTATAATTATCAGCAATTTGTTTAGTAGACCTGATGATTGGAATAAATAGGTTAATTTAAAATATCAAAAGAATATAAATATAAAATTAAATGCATATCTTAAAGTGGAGGGGTATGTGTTTAATTTTTTTAATGAGATAAAAGATAAAGCTAGTGGAATTGATCATAACCTTTTGAATGATTTTAATATTATTAATTTATCAGGAAAATTAATATATGTTGAGGGGCATAAAGGTGTCACAATAATAAATAGCGAAATGCTAGCTTTTAAAGTAAAGGATGGTCGTGCTGTTATTGAAGGCGAAGCTTTGGTATTAAAAGAATTAACAGAAAATACCCTAGTTTTACAAGGAAAAATAAAAAAAGTGGAGTTATTTTGATGTTTAAAAATAGAACACGAGTAAGAGTCAAGGGTTTAAATCAAGAAAGGGCTATTAATAATATTGTAAAGACAACAAAAATATATAACTACAGCCGAAAAAACCATAATCTAAGTGAGTTTGAGCTGGCTTACAGCAATTATAAAACTGTAAAAAAGTTAGTAGAAGGGCAGGGACTGGAAGTTGTGTCGATAAGTAGCCGTGGCCCTATCTTTTTAATCAAAGAATTATTTAAAAGAGGCGGATTAATAGCGGGACTTCTTTTTGTAGTTGTATTTTATTTTCTTCAATATTCGTTTGTGCTAAAAATAGAGGTGTATGGCGCAGAAAATATTTATTGCAGTCAAGTAAAACAATTTATAGAAGAAAATTTAAATAGCAGATTAAAACACAATATTTCTACAGCTGACCTTGAAATAGAAGTGCGTAATAACTTTGACTTTGTCAGCTCTATAAGTATTGCTCTTGTAGGTCAAAGTATGGTAGTAAATTTAAATCCTTCAGTCTTGCCAAATGAAATGGAAAGTAGCTTTTCTCCTCTTAGAAGTAATTATGAGGGGATCATAACAAAAATTAATTTAGTTCAAGGCACACTAAATTGTGAGGTTGGCGATATTGTTCAAAGTGGAGATATTTTAGTGCTTCCATATATTACTGATGCGAGCGGAACTCTCTATGAGGTAGAACCAAGAGCCGAAATTATAGCAAATGTTTGGCTAAACGGGCAAGAATGTCATTATGACTATCAAATAATTAGCCAGCGTACAGGCAGAAAGGAGATTGTATCACAGGTCTTGCTAGGGGATTTAGTTGTCTATCAAAATTTACCAAATTTAACCTTTTTAGACTATGAAGCTGAAGAAACAATTGATTATTTAACAAAAAATCTTCTGTTACCTTTAAAACTTAAGAAAACTGTCTACTACGAAATTGAAACCAAGGAACAAATAGAGCCTTTTGAAGAGGTAAAAGAGCAAATTATCTTAAAAGCTCGTGAAAAAGCCTTGATTTTTTTAAATAAAAATGACATAATAATAGAAGAAAAATATAACTTAAGCGAAAGTGCGGGTTGTCATATAGTTGACTATATAATAACTGTAGAGAAAAACATAGGAGGATAAAGTGCAAGTTAATTTTGAGCGTGTGGGTGTAAGATATAGGTCGCTAATAAAAAAGATATTTGATTATGCTTTGAAGTTTACAAATAATTATACTCAAAATGCTATAATTACAGTTTCTTTTGCTGATGAAAGCACAATAAAAGATTTGAATAGACAATATCGAAATGTTGATAAAGCAACTGATGTGTTATCTTTTCCTATGCTTGATATTGTTTATCCTCAAAAACTAAAGGACTTTTTGCAAGAGCTTTCTCCAGACGGCTCGCTATATATAGGCGATATAGTTATATGTCCTAAAATTGCAAAAAAACAAGCAAAGGCATTTGGACACAGCAAAAAAAGAGAAGTTGCTTTTCTAGCACTACATGGCTTGTTGCATATTTTAGGCTATGACCATATAGAAAAAGAAGATGAACAAATAATGCAGAATACCGCAGAAGAAATATTGGAAAATTTAAATATAAAAAGGAAGAGTAATGTTTAAAGCAGGATATGTCGCTGTTGTGGGTTTGCCTAATGCAGGGAAAAGTAGCCTTGTAAATGCGTTGGTAAAAGAAAAGGTGGCTATAGTTTCGTCAAAACCGCAAACAACAAGAGATAATATAATGGGAATAGTCAGCACAGATAACTATCAGATTGTTCTTGTTGATACGCCAGGTGTTCATCATAGCAAAAACGCATTAGATAAAGCTATGATGAAAAATGTCCGCTCGGCAGTAAGTGGTGTAGATTTAATCCTCTATTTAATTGATGGGACAACTATGCCTAGTAAAGAAGAAAAAGAGTACATTGCTCATTTAGAAGTTCCAACAAAAGTTATTAAAACAAAAATAGATCTTAAAAATTTAAAGAATTTTGATTGTGACCTAGCAATCTCTACAAAGACTGGGGAAAATTTAGATCAGCTAAAAAATATGATTTTAAACTATTTGCCAAGCTATGAAAATAAACATTATATTTTTCAGCCAGATTATTATACAGATAAAAGCATTAAATTTTTAATAGCTGAAGAAATTCGAGAAAAAGCTCTTGAAATTTTACATCAAGAGATACCTCATGGTATAGCTTTAGAAATCACTCGGTTTGTAGAAGATAAAAACTTAGTTCATATAGATGCAGACTTAATATGTGAAAATGAAAGGCATAAGGGGATAATAATTGGCAAAAATGGGCAGACCTTAAAGAAAATAGGGGCACAAGCTCGTGCAAGTGCTGAAGAACTATTGTCAAAAAAGGTTATGCTTAATATTTTTGTTCGTGTAGAAAAAGATTGGCGTAGTAAACCGGAAAAATTAAAAAATTTAGGTTATTAACTTATCTTTGTATATTATTTTTAAATTTGATATGCTATGCAATCTTTTTGTTGACAATGCTATCATTATTATGATATACTGAAATAGTAGACGTATAGATAAAATATAGGGCGAACATAACAAGAAAAAACTTGCGAAAGACAAAAATCACTAAACAACGAAAAAACTTTTTATATTCTTATGTAATATAGCAAAAAACACACAGCCTTAGTAAGACAAGGAAAACACATTTTTAAGAAAACGTACAACTAAAAATTTGCTCCATTTTGGAGCTATGCTAATGTAGCACAGTCGGTAGCGCACCGCCTTGGTAATTATATACTTTACCACTTAACAAAATTGCTACAACGCTTTAAAATAAAGGACTTTCGGGTTTCTCACTTAATCCCAAAATCACAAATGTGTAAAAAAAGTGTAAAAAACCTGTAAATTTTTCAGAGTTTAACTCTCTCACTTGCTTATGTGGCGCAGCAGGTAGCGCACAGCCTTGGTAAGGCTGAGGTCATGGGTTCGAGTCCCATCATAAGCTCCACTCATTAAAAGTCGCTAAAAGCCTTAAAATCACTGGGATTTAGCGATTTTTTAATTTTTAAAAACATTTATTAATTTTCCTAATAAAAAATATTTGCTGTCAAATTTATCAATATTTGCTGTCAAAAATTTTTTAATCATAACTACCGGCTAAGCCGGTAGTTTGCACTGCCCCCTTAGGGCCTGTTGCAGCATAATCGTAAACGTTTGGTGAAGT